>CAZHGG010000681.1:0-4088 GCA_964531755.1 uncultured Polyangiaceae bacterium | reverse complement strand
CGTTCAGGAACGAATGAAGACCAAGGCCTTCGCGCTTCTCTCGATCCTCTCGGCCCAGGCAGCGTTCGCGGGGATCGCTGGCGCGCAGCCCGCCGCGGGCGGCGGCGCCGGCGTGGGAGTCGGCGGTGGCGTCACCTTCGGGGGGCCCGCGCCGGCCTCGCTCGGCGGGGGCGCGGCAGCCGCACCGCCAGCGCCCGCCTCGGTCTCGCCCCCAGCGCTCGTCTCCCCGGACGAAGAGTGGCTGGCGCGTGACCGCAAGCTGAACGAGTCGCCGACCTTGGTCGGCGGGGTGGGGCTCCTCCACATGCCGTTCGCGCAGGGCGGGGCGCCCGGGCAGTTCCGCGTGGCGTTCACCGCCGAGACCTTCTCGGCGGGCTTCCTCTGCACCGCAGAGCAGCCTTGCCGAAACCCGCGCGCGGGCGCGCCGAACACGGCCTCCTCCCTCAGCCACATCGGCGGCACGCTCGCCCTCGACGTGCAAATCCTGAAGTGGCTCGAGGCGTACGGCTCCACGGGCGCCTACGCCAACTCGAGCGATCAGAACCGCCCGGCGCTCATCCAGGTGCTCGGCGACACGCAGCTCGGCCTCAAGGGCCACATGGCGGTCAACAAGGTCCTGCACGTCGGCTTCGCTCCCGAGCTCTGGCTCGTGAACGGCACCGGCTCGGTCGGCCTGCTCGGCGCGGGCACCAGCGCGAAGTTCCGCGGCCTGGTCACGGGCGATCTCCGCGAGATGAAGAAGTCGCTGCCCCTCCGCGTGGGCGCCACCCTCACCTACTCGCTCGACAACACCGGCGAGACCCTGAAGGACGTCGAGACCCTGCGCGGCGAGTCCGTCACCCGCATCGAGCGCTTCGGCCTCCGGGTGAACCGGGTCGATCACTTCGACGTCAACGTCGGCGCCGAGGTGTTCCTCCTGAAGGAGAAGCTGCGCCCGTTCCTGGAGTACGGAATCCAGATCCCCGTGAACCGCCAGGGGTACGCGTGCAAGCCAAATAACCCAAGCAAAGACGGCTGCTTGGCGAACGACCAGATCGCGCCGAGCAGCCTCACGGTCGGCGCGAGGGCGCTGCCGTGGAAGGGCGGCTTCGCCTTGACCGCGGCCTTCGATATCGGCGTCACGGGCACCGGCCGCTTCATCGAGGAGGTCTCCCCCACGCCGCCGTGGATGCTCTACCTCGGCGCGGGCTGGGCCTTCGACACGCGTGACCGCCCGCCCGTCGAGACCGTGCGGGTGGTCGAGCGTGAGGTGCCCGCGCCTGCGAAGGTGGGCCTCGTGGTCGGCGGCCTCGTGCACGAAGAGGGGAAGCCGACGGGCGTCTCCAACGCGATCGTCTCGTGGGACGAGCACCCGCAGTGGACCTCGCTCGCCACCGGCGGCGACGGGCGCTTCACGACGCAGGAGCTGCCCCCCGGCACGTACACGTTCAGCGTGAAGGCGGAGGGGTACAAGCCCGGCCGCTGCGCGGTCACGCTCGGGCCGCAGTCGGGCGCGCAGGGCTCCATCGTGCAGCTCGACTGCCCCGTCATCGCGCTCCCCCGCGTGGGCACCATCACCGGCCACGTGAAGGACGCCGAGACCCAGGCGGTCGTGCGCGGCGCGGTCGTGAAGCTCGTCGACTCGCAGCGCAAGCCCCTGTCGGGCACCGCCGATGACAGCGGCGCCTTCCGGTTCATCGACGTGTCGCCAGGCACCGCGACCGTCACCGCCGAGGCGGACGGCTACCTCTCGTACGTCGCGCCGACGGACATCCGGCCGCTGCAAGACAACGCCGTGGACGTCCTCCTCCAGAAGAAGCCGAAGAACACCTCGGTCTCGCTCGGGGCGAAGGAGATCATCATCAAGCGGCAGATCCAGTTCGCCCTCGACTCGGCGAAGATCCTGCCCGAGTCGACGTCGCTCCTCACGGAGATCGCCGACGTGTTCATCCGCAACCCGCGGGTGCGCCGCGTGGAGCTTCAGGGGCACACCGACAACTCGGGGACGCCCGACCACAACAAGGCCCTCAGCGAGGATCGCGCGAACGCCGTCGTCGCGTGGCTCGTGGCGCACGGCGTCGAGTCGTCGCGCCTCGTCGCGCGCGGCTACGGCCAGGGGAAGCCGCTCGTGCCGAACGTCACCGCGGCGAACCGCGCGCGCAACCGGCGCGTCCAGTTCATCATCCTCGAGCAGGACGCGCCGCCGAAGCCCGAGCAGGGCGGGGGGAAGCCGGGCGCCATGAAGGCCCCGGCCCCCAAGGCGGCCGCCCAGCCGGATCCCAACTTCCTCAAGTAGGTCTCGCGTTCGCGCCCCACCGACCGACCCGGCCCCCACGGGGGCCGGCGTCCGCCTCCGCGCGAGCCTGCGCCGCCTCGCGGACATGTGCTAAACCACTGAAATAACAGCGCAAATCTGCCTCGCGCAGCCAGTGCTTGCAGGGCGCGCGTTCCGGCGCTATTACGCGAGTCCCCTTTGGTGGCTCTTCGAGCGGACCCAAGTTCTGGGCCCGCCTTTTTTTTGTCTCGCGCATGACCTCTCCCCACAAGCTCACGCCTGCTACCGCCGCCCCCGGCGCCGACCTCGACCGCGTGCGCGACCTCGCGCTCCCGATCGCGCGCGCCTCCGGCGCCGAGCTCGTCGCCGTCGAGTGGAAGAGCGACGGCCGCGGGTTCGTCCTGCGGGTGCTCATCGACAAGGAGGGCAGCGCCGAGCGCCGCGCCTCCACGCAAGACTCCGCCGTCGATCTCGAGGTGTGCGCCGACGTGTCGCGCGCGCTCTCGGCCGCGCTCGACGCCGCCGTCCCCGATCCCGTCCCCGGCCACTACTCGCTCGAGGTGGGCTCACCCGGGGTGGAGCGGGACCTGCGCGGCGAGGCCGATTTCGTGCGCTTCGAGGGCCAGAAGGCCAAGCTGCGCCTCTCCACGCCGCTGCTCGGGCAGCGCGTCGTGGTCGGGGTGCTCTCGGGGGTGGCCGACGGCCAGCTCCGGTTCACGCTCGCCGGCGGGGCCTCGCCCGTCGCCGTCCCCCTCACGACCGTCACGTCGGCCCGGCTCGTGTTCGAGCTCGGGGCCTCACCAAAGCCGGGCAAGAAGCCCCGAAAGTAATCGCGCGCCGCAGCCGCGACACGCACCGCACCCAGGAACGCCTACCCAGGAACAGACCATGGCGACGACCCAACCACAGCACACACCCGCCGAGCCCAACCTGCTGCAGGCCATCGAGATGGTCGCCCGCGACAAGGGCATCGACAAAGCCCGCCTCATCAAGACGGTCGAGGAGGCCATCCTGAAGGCCGCCCAGTCCGTCTTCGGGCCCACCCGCGAGCTCGAGGCGAGGTTCAACGAGGAGACCGGGCAGGTCGACCTCTTCCAATACATGACGGTGGTCGACGACCCGTCCGACGACGAGCGCGAGATCGCCCTCGAGGACGCGGAGCAGGCCGGCCTCGAGGCGGAGCTCGGCGAGGAGCTCGGCTTCCAGATCTTCTGGCACCCGTCGGACGCGAAGCGGGCCGCCCAGCAGGACAAGGACTTCGGCGACATCCTCATGGTGAAGCAGGCGCGGTCCACCTTCGGTCGCATCGCGGCCCAGACCGCCAAGCAGGTCCTCATCCAGCGCGTGCGCGACGAAGAGCGGGACCTCATCTACAACGAGTTCAAGGACAAGAAGGGCGAGCTCATCAAGGGCGTCGTGCGGCGCTTCGAGAAGGGGCAGAACCTCATCGTCGACCTCGGCCGCACCGAGGGCATCCTCCCGTTCCGTGAGCAGACCCCCCGCGAGTCGTACCGCCCGGGCGATCGGATCGTGGCGCTCCTCAAGGACATCGACCGCGAGGCGCGCGGCCCGCAGATCATCCTCTCGCGCTCCGACGCGAAGCTGGTCGAGAAGCTCTTCGAGAGCGAGGTCCCCGAGATCTACGAGGGCATCGTCCGCGTCGTCGCCTGCGCCCGCGAGGCCGGCGCGCGCTCGAAGATCGCCGTGGCCAGCCGCGACTCCGACGTCGACCCGGTCGGCGCGTGTGTGGGTATGAAGGGCTCGCGCGTGCAGGCGGTGGTCCAGGAGCTGCGCGGCGAGAAGATCGACATCGTGCCCTACGATCGCGATCCGG
>CAZHGG010000680.1:0-4091 GCA_964531755.1 uncultured Polyangiaceae bacterium | reverse complement strand
TCGTAGACCTTGATGTCGCGGAACCACTTCTCGAGGAGCTGGTGGTCCTTCTGGAGCGTCCCCTCCACGCCGCAGATCTCGATGGCCTCGATGCACGCCCGGATCGCCGCCTGTCCGCCGAGGGCCTTGGCCATGCTCGCCTCCTTCGCATTGGCGATGCCTTGGTCCGCCAACCATCCCGCGCGCCAAGTCACGAGTCGCGCGGCGTCGAGATCGCGGCCCACGCGCGCGAGGCGCTCGGCGATCGACGCGTACCTCGGCACGTGGCGCGCTAGCGCGTAGTGCTCCCGCACGAAGCCGCGCGCGTACTCGAACGCGGCGCGGCCAATCCCGATCGCCATGGCCGCCACGATCGGGCGGGTGTTGTCGAACGTCTTCATGGCGGTCATGAAGCCTTCGCGAGAGGCGTAGCTGTCCTCCCCGCCCAGCAGGCACTCCTCAGGGACGCGGCAGTCCTCGAGCACCAACTCCGCCGTCTCGCTCGCGCGGAGCCCCATTTTTTCCTCGATGCGGCCCACCGAGAACCCCGGCGTCCCGCGCTCCACTACGAAGGCCCGATGCCCCGCTCGCCCAAGGCTCGGGTCGACCGTAGCGAACACAACGTTCCAGGAGGCCCGCGCGCCGTTCGTGATGTAGCACTTCCGGCCGTCCAGAACCCAGGAGGAGCCCTCCTTCCGGCAGCTCGTGCGGATCCCCGCGACGTCGCTCCCCGCGCCCGGCTCCGTCAGGGCGTACGCACCCCACTTCAGGGACTCGGTCATGTCATCGAAGATGCCCAAGTAGCGCTTTTTTTGTTCGTCGGTGCCGCTGCCGCGGACCGGGGGCCCGCCGAGGCCCGGACCGGGCATGCAGAGCGGGAGGGCCGCGTCGCCCCACGCCAGCTCCTCGGTGACGAGCAGCGTGTCGAGGTTCTTCATTCCGAAGTTGCCCGAGGTCTCCCGCGGGCCCGTGTCATCCCGCTTCGTGCTGGCCGTCAGGCTCGTGTTCAGCGTCGCCATCGTGCGGAGGAACTGCTCGGGAATGCCGTGCGCTCGATCCCACGCGAGGCTCTGCGGACGGATCACGTGCTTTGCGAGCCCGCGGAGGTTCTCGCGGAGAGCCTGCTGCTTCGACGTGAGGGAGAACTCGAGGGCCATCGGTATCCTGCTTTCAGGCGCGGGTTCGTAGGAGGGAGCGACGAGGGGCCGACGGGCCAAAGGCCGACCGGGTCAGATCAGCGTGGACTGGCTCTCCGGCGTGGGGAGGACCAGGCCGAGCGCCGGCGGGACGCCCAGTTCGGACGCGCACGCGAGCTGGTCGGCCTGCCCCGAGGTGAGGACGCAGAGCTGGAGCTGTTTGGCGTCTCGCATGAGCTTCTCGACGGGGTAGTCGCGCATGAATCCGGCGCCGCCGTGGAGCTGGACGGCCGAGTCCCCCGCGCGCATGGCCGCCTCGAGCGCGAAGGACACGGCGTACCCGGTGCGGAGGAGGCACTCTCGCTCCGCCAGGTTCGTGTCCCACGCGGCCGCCGCCCGGTGGACGAGGGCGCGCGCCGACTCGACGTCCATAGCTCGATCGGCGACGGTGAACGCGACGGCCTGGAAGTGTCCGATGGGCTTCCCGAACGCGTGTCGAGTGTCGACGTACTCGCGGGTGATGCCAAGCGCCTCCCGCGAGAGGCCCACCGCCCTCGCGGCAACGAGGAGCGCCTCCTTGGCCAAGAAGCGAAGAAGGGACGTCGAGAAGGAGTCACCGCCGGTCAGGCGCGCGTCCTCCCCGACGGCGACGCGGTCGAGCGCGAGCGTGCCCACCGACATCGCGTCAAGGCCCAGTGTGGTCTCGCGCGCGCCGAGAGACACGCCGTCTTGGTCGCGACGGACGACGAAGGCCCCGAGACCGTCCCACCCGGCTGCCTCGTCGACCTGGGCGAAGACCACAAACAGCTCCGCTCGGTCGGCGTTGCGGACGTAGCTCTTCGTACCGGTGAGCAGATAGCCCGCGGAGGTGCGCGTCGCGACGGTGCCGAGGCCGGGGCGGTCCGGCAGCGCGCGCGCCTCGCCGAAGGCCACCGCACCGAAGCGCTCGTGCCCCCCATCGGCCACGAAGGGGGCGAGGAGCGCGTCGCGCTGGGACGGGGAGCCGAGCTCGGCGATGCAGGTCGCCAGCGCGCCGGGGCCCGCGAGGGCAAACGCCGCGCCCGCGTCGCCCGCGGCGAGCTCCTCCTCGAGGAGGACCGCGGTGCGGAGCCCGAGCCCGGGGCCACCGGCCGACTCGGGGACGGTGAGGAGCCCGAGCCCGAGGTCGAACGCGGCCCGGCGCGCGTCCGTGGACAGCCCTCGGGCCACCTCGTGAGCACGCATTTGGGGCCGCAACGTGACGCTCGCGAACTCAGCCACCGAGCGGATCATGTGCGTTTCGTCTTCAGTGGGGGAGAACGAGATCATTCCAGCACCTCGGCCGAAAGGTTTACGTGCGAACCATTCGCATGGCAAGGAAGGGCGGGCCGGGGCCGCGGCCCGGCTTGGGCGACCGACGTTGGCCCCGGCGAGACGACCCGGCCCGGCGGGGCGACCGACGTTGACCCCAAGCCCTTGGCGCGACTGCGGGAACGCTGTCGGAGGGCGTCCTGGACACCCGCCGGGTCGTCCAGGACGCCAGCGTGGGCGAAACTCGACCGAGACTTCCTGCGCCGGGGGCCTGGGCGCGAATCGTGAATACGCGGGGACATGTCGAACCCGCGACGGATCGTCCCGCACCTGACCTACTTCATCACCCGACGAACGACACGTCGATACTTCCTTCTTAATCCGGACAAGAAGGGTGTCGTGGAGGCCGTCTACTGGTACGTCACGGCCGTGCTCGCCGCCGAGCTTGGCATTCAGCTACACGCCGTGCAGGTCCTCTCGAATCACATGCACGAGGTTCTTACGGACACCCGCGGCGAGCTTCCTCGCTTCCTCCAGCAGCGCAACCGCTTGTTCGCCAACGCGCTCAAGGTGCTTCGTGGATGGCCCGAGGAAGTCTTCGCGCGCGGCGGGGTGAGCTGCATCGCCCTCTACGGCGAGCAGGCGATTCTCCGACAGATTGGGTACACGCTTGCCAACGCAGTAGCCGCGGGACTGGCGGCGAGGCCGGAGGATTGGCCCGGCGTGACGGTCTCCGCGCGCGACATCGGGGCGCGGGTGGTCCGGGTCGCGCGGCCGACGGTCTATTTCGCCCGAAACAACCCGCGATGGCCCGCCCTCGCCGAGATTCCCATCTCGATACCCGCAACACTCGAGGCGAGCTTCGGCCGCGAGTCGGCGAGGGAGCGCATCCGCGTCGCCGTGACCGCGGCCGTCAACGAAGCTCGCGAGGTTCTTCGGGCCGCACGGAAGGGCGTGCGGTCCGCGGCCAGCATCTTCTCCACGCCGCACACCCGACGCGCGTCATCGGTCGAGGGCGCCGCTGGCCGCGATCCGGCATTCGCTGCGGCTGGCGACGCGGAGATGCGAGGCCGCGCGCGAGAGGAGCGGCGCGGGTTTCTCCGTGCCTACCGGGCCGCGTTTCGAGCGCTTGCAGAGGGCGTGCGCGACGTACTCTTTCCCATAGGCACCTGGCGCTTCCACCGCGAGCTTGGGTTCGCGCTCGCGCGGAACCCAGCGCCCTGACGGCTCCCCAGGAGGTCGCCGGCGCTGGCGCACGCGACTTTGCGTGTGTCGTGGGCGCCGCGCGGCGCGCTCCGGCCCTGCCCGCAGGCCTCCCGTCCTGCGTTCGTGCGCAGCCCGCCAGGTAGTGTCTGTGCGCACCGATTCGACGGGTTCGCGCTCGGTCCGCGAATGCCAGAGGACGTCGGCGCGCGCCCTGACTCTGTGACGGATGGCCCCCTCGCCCCGCTCGGTTCAGGCGCTGCGGACGGGCTTCGGTCGCGTCGCGGCGTGGGTCCCGGCCAATCGGAGACGTCGAGCTCCGTCGCGTCCCGGTGGCCCTCCGTCCATCGGGCCGGCCCTCCCCCACCGGGCCAACGTCGGTCGCGCCCATCGGCCGCTCGCCGGCCCAACGTGGGTCACCTCCCGTCGCCTCGCCGGGCCAACGTCGGTCACCTCCCGTCGCCTCGCCGGCCAACGTCGGTC
>CAZHGG010000679.1:0-4092 GCA_964531755.1 uncultured Polyangiaceae bacterium | reverse complement strand
ATGCGCGCCGACGGGATCGACCCGGACGCGACGGCTCAGCGACGGTGAGCTCTCGGGCGCCCCTCCAGGGCTCGCAAAGGGCGCCGCCGATCGAGGCAGGTTCGTCGCATCGACTGTCGAAGACTGGGCGCTCCGCCTCACCCGCGCGACCCCCGTCGACGAGGGGAGGGCCGCCGACCTCGCCTGGGTCGAGGCGCAGCTCGCGTCTCCCGCGTCCTCGGTGGCCGTGGTCCACGGTCGGCTAGGCCAGGGGCGCAGCGCGCTCCTCGCGTCCGGCGCGACGCGCGCCGCCGCGCGAGGCGCGCGCGTCGCTGCGCCTCTCGTGCCCCCTCCTCCGCTCTGGGAGATCGGCTACGGGGGCCTCCAGCAGGTCATCGCGACCTTGCTCACCGTCGACCCCTCCGAGCCGAGCCTCGCCGACGGCTCCGCGGCGGGCCCCGACGCCCCGGCGGCGGCCGGCCTCCGCGTCGTCTTCGGCGGCGATCTGGACGAGACGAGCGCCGCGAGCGCGCGCGAGACCCCGCTCCGCGCGCTGGCTTGGGCCGGTCGTCGGGCCCTCGCCGCCGCGAACGGCGCGCCGGTGCTCCTCGTCATCGACGACGCAGACACCCTCGACGGCGCCTCGCTCGTCGCGCTCTCGTCCTTCGTGCGCCGCATGCGCGGCGAGCGCTTCACGCTGCTCTTGGTGAGCGAGGCCCCCCCCAACCCCCAGTTCCCGCTGCCGATCCCGTCGCGGGAGCTCGGCGGGATCCCGCGCGCGCAGGCGATAGCCGCCCTCGAGGGCTCCGCCGCGGCGATCCACGCCCTCCCGGCCGCGGCCAACGAGTTCGAGCCCCTCTACCTCGACCAGCTCCGGCGCTGGGTCGATGAAGAGGGCGAGGCGGAGGCCCCGCCCACGCTGACCGGCATCATCGAGCAGCGCATCCTGCGCCTCGGGCCGAGCGAGCGCCGCGCCCTCCAGCTCATCGCCGTCGCCGGAGGGAACGCCGCGGCCGCGTCGCTGTTGGGAGACCTCCGCGCCGAGGTGGCAGCGCTCGTCGCCGAGGGCTTCGTCGAGCCCGGCAAGTACGCGTTCCCCGTCGTGCGGCACCGCATGTTCCGGCGCGTGGTCATCGCCACGACCCCCGCGGGGGCGCTCGATCGCATCCACGCGGGCCTCGCCGAGGCCTACGAGGCGGCGGGCCTGCCCGTCGGCATCCGCGCCTACCACGCGGTCCGCGGGCACCCTGGCTTCGAGTCGTTCCTCCTCGTCGAGGAGGCCGCCAACGTGCGGCTCGCCCGTGGTGACGCGGACGGCGCGATCGCGGCCCTCGCGAACGGCTTCGCCGCCGCGCGCTGGCTCGAGGTGCGCGGCGACCTCTCCAACGCACAGAGCGCGCGGCTGGTCTTCGGCCGCAAGCTCGGCCGCCTCCTCTGCGCGAGCGGGCGCGCGAGCGACGCGGTCGGCGTCCTGAAGGAGGCGTACGGCTCGACCGACGGCGCCCGCGCGCGCCTCGACGTGCTCGTCGACCTCGTCGACGCGCTCGCCTGCGAGGGTCAGCACGCGCAGGCCGAGCGCCTCGCGAAGGATGGCCTCGCGCTGGCGACCGAGCTGGGCGACGCATCGGCGACCGCGAGGCTCCGCGATCCCATCCTCGCGCTCGTCGCGGTCGAGCCGCCGCCCACGCTGTTCACCGCGCCGTACCTCTTCGCGCGCACCCGCGCGGGCACGCGCGGGTGACGCTCCCCGCGCGCGACCCGCGCCGGTGTCGAGCGCACACGTGCTGCGCGCGTCCTACGGAGAGGGTAGGGTGCGGCCGTGCCCCCCGCCGTCTTTCCCGTCCAGATCTACTACGAGGACACCGACCACTCGGGCCTCGTCTACCACGCCAACTACCTGAAGTACCTCGAGCGGGCGCGCGAGCACCTGCTCGGCGTGCCGGAGCTCGTCAAGCTCTACGAGGCGGGCCTCGGGTTCGTGGTGTACCGGTGCGAGCTCACCTTCAAGCAGGGGGCCGTGTTCGGCGACGCCCTCGAGGTGCGCTCGATCGCCTCGCTCTCGGGCGAGTTTCGCATGGTGTTCAAGCAAGACGTCTACCGCGGCGAGACGCTGCTCGTGCGCGGCGTGGTCGAGATGGTGTGCCTCGACGCGAACAAGCAGCTCGTCCCCGTGCCGCCGGCGGTGCTCTCCCGCGTGTAGCGCTCAGCGCTTCGTAGGCGCCTTGGCCTTCGCGGGCGCCTTCGCCCTCGCGGGCGCGTTGGTCTTCGCGGGCGCCTTCGCGCCCTTCGCGCCGGCCGCGGCCTTGGTGGCCCGCGCCTTCGGCGTGCGGACCGCGCGCGTGGCGCGCCGCTCGAGGTTCGAGGTCGTCGTCGTGCCCCCTTGGGTCTTTCGCGTCGACTTGCGGCTGGGCGTCCCCGTCGCCGAGTCCTCGAGCTCCGCGCCGCCCTTGCGCGCGGCCGCCTTCGACTCGTTGCGGCTCGCGGTGCGGCCCGCGCCCACCTTGCGATCGGTCGCGCTCACGCCCGGTAGCGACGTGTCGACCTCCGTGTCGCGCCGCGGCCTCCGCGCCTTCTTGGGCTTCGGCGGGTGCGCGTTTCGCTGCTGCTCGGCCCTCGCGGCCTCGGACTTCGTCGCCATGGGTGCTCCTCCGAACGCGGCGCCGTGCCGCGGACACTCTGCTGCTCAGACCGTACCACCGAACGCGTCCGCGCCACGCGCTCCGCGCTCGTCGAGCCTTGCGACATGAACACGGGAACGATTCGAGAAGAACACCAGCTCGTGCCGTCGTAGCGACGACCGAGCGCCTGAGCCGCACCTCAGGGCTCGCCGCAAGGCGACCGCGGAGTGACCGGGGGAAGGTTCACGCCCTCCGCCGCGAGGGCGACGTCCGGGTTGGTGAATCCCGCCTTCACGAGCCGCTGAACGTAGGTGAACCCGGCGTTGCGGTCGCGCGCGGCGCCATAGGCGCGCGCGATGAGCAGCCGCACCGGCAGAGGGGTATCCGGGCCGAGCGCGCCCGGATCGGGCAGCTCGCGAGCGGCGCCGCCACCGCCGCCGGCGCTGTTGGCCACCACCAACGCGAACGGCGTGAGCTCACCGAACCCGGCGCTCCCCACGAAGGCGACGGCGCGGGCGCGCGCCTTCCTCGCGACGAGCGCGAGCAGGCGCTCGATGCGCGCGCGCAAAGGCGCGGCGGTGAGCAGGGGGTTCGGGGGGCCATCAAACCCTCGGTCGAAGGGCTCGCCCACCGCGAGGCCGCTCAAGTACACGGCGTCGCTGGCGCCGCCGCAATAGCGCGCCAACCTCGCGAGGCGCACAGCGCGCTCCGGCCTGTCGCGTGCCCACGGGCCTCGCACGATCGGCCGCGCGGCCGCGAGATCGCCGACGTCCATCGCGGCGTCGGCCGCGAGCACCCGGGCCCATGGATCCGGTGCGCCGCCGAGGGTGACCAGGTCCTCCGATCGGAGCGTCGTCCCGCGGAGGATCGCCTGGGAGTTGAGCATGGCCGGCCAGAGCAGCGTGGTCGTCGCGCCGCTCTCCGCGTGCGCCGCCGCAGAAGAGGCGGGCGCGGGCGGCCGCAGCGAGTCGAGGTGCTTCGCGAGGTCGAGCGGGGACGCGCGCTCGTAGTCGCCGATGGCGCCCACGAGCGCGCTGAGCGGCTCACCCGGGTCCAGGCCCCGGGCGGCCGCCTCCGCCTCGGGGAGCTGCACGCGCAGCAGCGCGGCGCGCGCCGCGAGGCGCAGCGCGCGCGGGTGGGGGCTGACCGCGGTGACCCGCGCCGCGAGGCTCGCGGCGAACTCCGCCCACCGGGCGCCGGCGTCGAGCGCCAGCTCGCCCATCCAGCACGTCTCGTCCGGACCCTCGGCCACCGCGACCGCGGCCTCGAGCTCGAGGCGCGCGGCCGCGTCGGTCACTGGCGCCTTGAGCACCTCGAGGGCGCGCAGCGCGTGCGGGACGAAGCGCAACGACCGCGGCAGCTCCGCCGCGCCCGTGAGGGTCTGCGCGACCTCGGGCGGCGTCGCCCCAGCCCGCGCGCCGCTCGCCCACGCGAGGGCGACGAGCGCGGCCCCCTCGGGCGCGCCGGGGTGCGCGGCCTGGACCCTCCGCGCGAG
>CAZHGG010000678.1:0-4096 GCA_964531755.1 uncultured Polyangiaceae bacterium | reverse complement strand
CGACGACGCCCGCTTCGCCCTCGACGCGGGGCTGCGCGACGCCGCGGCGGACGACGCCGACGCCGACGCCGACGCCGCCGCGACCCGCAAGCGCGTGTTCGTCACGTCGACCACCTACAAGGGCACGGATCTCTCGCCCCTCGGCGGCGCGCCCGGCGCGCTCGGCGCCGACGTCCTGTGCGCGAAGGCGGCCAGCGCCGCGGGCCTCACGGGCAGGTTCGACGCGTGGATCTCCGACATGAGCGTGAACGCGGCCACGCGCCTGCCGGATCCGGGCCCTTTCTACGACGTGGGGCGCCGCACGCTCCTCTTCGACAAGAACCCCGCGCTCGGCCCGCCGCTCGCCGCGATCCCCGACGAGAACGGCGTGCTGGGCGTCCAGCGCTACGCGTGGACGGGGAGCACGTCGGCCGGCGTCAAGCTCAACGACTGCGACAGGTGGTCGCGCACCGGCTCGATGGGCACGGTCGGCAACGCGAGCGCCCCGGCGAGCTGGGCCAACCTCGCGAACACCGGGTGCGACACGTCGCGCCGCCTGTACTGCTTCGAGCGGTAGGCACGCGTCAGGCGAAGCGCGTGTTCATGGCGACACCTCGCCTACGGCTCGGGGGCCGCCCCAGACTTGGTTCGCCCCTGCGGGGCTCACTTCAGGTTCGGGAGCAGGCGCTTCATGCGCGCCTTCTCCTCCTTCGTGACCTTGGCGTCCGAGCAGTAGAGGTTCTCGATCGGGAGCGCGCTCAGCCAGTCTCCGAGCGGGAACGCGCCCGGTGATCCGCTGAGATCGAGGTGGCGCAGCTTCTTCAGGCGCTTCATCGAAGGGGGCAGCGGACCGAGCGACGGGTTGTCCGACAGGGTCAGAAAATCGAGCGCCCCGAGCTCGCCGATCCATGGCGGCAGCGCGGCGAAAGATCGCGTAGAGCTCGTCGTGGAGGGCGCGCAGGTTGCACCCCATCCCCTCCCCGCC
Source organism: uncultured Polyangiaceae bacterium (assembly GCA_964531755.1). GTDB lineage: Bacteria > Myxococcota_A > Polyangia > Polyangiales > Polyangiaceae > JAAFHV01. The sequence goes on along the minus strand of CAZHGG010000678.1, from coordinate 3,132 downwards.
CGCGCGTGATGCGCGACGACCGTGGCCGGCAGCGCGCCCGGTGGTCTATGAGCAGCGGGTGCACTCTGACCACGAGCCCTTCCGCCGCGCCCTCGAGGAGGGGCTGGGCGAGCCCATCACCCGCGACGGCCTGACGGGCGCGTGGTCGCTGCTCCAGCGCAAGCGCGGCCACCGCCACTCGACCGACGACGTGCTCACCGCCGCGTACGCGCTCGAGCACGGCGGCGCCCCGGAGGACGCGACCGCGCTCGACCTCGGCGCCGGCATCGGCACCGTGGGGCTGCTCGTGCTCTGGGGCCTCGGCCAGCGCGCGCGCCTCGTGGGCGTGGAGGCGCAGGAGGTGAGCTTCCGGCTCTTCCGCGAGAACGTGCGCATGAACGGCCTCGAGGCCCGGGTGAGCCCGGTCCACGGCGATCTGCGCACCACCGCGCTCTCCCAGCGCTTCCCGCTCATCACTGGGAGCCCGCCCTACTTCGACGTGCGGGCGGGCGTCGTCCCCGCCGACTCGCAGAAGGCGCACGCGCGCTTCGAGCTCCGCGGCACCGTGGCCGACTACGCCCTCGCGGCCGAGCGTGCGCTGACGGCCGACGGGCGCTTCGTGTTCTGCTTCCCCACCGCGCAGAAGGCCCGGGCGCTCGACGGGGTGCGCGCCGCGGGCCTCGCGCTCGTCGCCCACCGCGACGTCGTGCCGCGCGCCGGCCTCGCCCCGCTCTTCTCGCTCTTCGCCTGCAGGCGCGCCTCCGCCGGGGCGCCGCCGCCCGTGGAGGAGGCTCCTCTCGTGGTGCGGAGCGCCGACGGCGCGCTCACAGAGCCCATGCGCGCCGTCCGCGCCCGCTTCGGCTGGCCAGACTGTTGAACGAACGAGAACAGACTGTTCTCATGAGAGGGTCAATATCGCCGGCGGGCCTCTCGTATCACTGCTCATGCCCATCGTTCGAAAGTGGCTCCCGCTCCTCGCCATCGCGGCCGCCGCCGTCGGCGGACTCGTCACCGCCAGCGCGCCCGTCGAGGCCGCCCCGAACAAGGAGCTCAAGACGCTCATGAAGGAGCTCGAGTCCGCCACCGCGGCGGGCGACACCGCGACGATGGCCGCGCTGCTGGCCAAGTCGAAGGGCTTCGCCAAGCCCGAGTACGCCAACTGGAGCAACCTCGCCGAGCAGGCCCGCAAGGCGGCCGCCGCGGGCGACGTCGCCGGCGCCAAGGCCGGGTGCAAGGGCTGCCACACCGAGTACAAGTCGGCGTACCGCTCCAAGTACGGCTCGAAGGCGCCCTGACCTCGCCCTGGCGTGGCGGCGCGCGCCGTCGCGGGCCCGACGCGGGTAGATGCTGGTAGAACGGTCGCGTGGAACCAACCTGGGATCTGAGCGCGTTCTTCCCCTCGTTCGACTCTCCGGAGCGGGCCGCCTTCGACGCGGCGCTCGTCGCCGATCTCCTCGCCCTGCTCCGTGACGCGGAGGCGCTCGGGCCGCTGTCGACCGAGACCCGTGAGGCGTGGGTGGGCGTGGTGCTGCGCTACGAGGACGGCCTCGGGCGCTTCGGCCACACGTCCTCGTACGTCACCTGCCTCGCCTCCGCCGCGGCGGACGACGAGCGCTACGCCCTCGCCGAGGGCGAGCTCGGCGCACCGCGCGCGACGCTCGAGAAATGCGCCGGCGAGCTGCGGCGTGCGCTCGGCGCGGCCTCGACCGAGGAGCTCGCGGCGCTGCTCGGCGACCCTCGGCTGGCGGGCGCGGAGCACTTCCTCGAGCAGCTCCGGGTGGACGCCCAGCGGCGCATGCCCGCGGCGCTCGAGGCCCTCGCGGCCGACCTCGCGACGGACGGCACCTTCGGCTGGGGTCGCCTCTACGACACCGTGGCGGGGAAGCTCTCGTTCGAGCTCACGCGCCCCGACGGCACCCGCGAGACCGTGCCCATGGCCGCGCGCCGCTCGCGCATGGCCGACCCGGATCGCGCGGTGCGCGAGGCCGCGTTCGTCGCGGGCAACCGCGCGTGGGAGGGGGTCTCCGACGTCACGGCCGCCGCGCTCAACCGCATCAGCGGCACGCGGCTCGCGCTCTACCGGCGGCGCGGCGTGGAGCACTTCCTCGACGTGGCGCTGCACGACGCGGGCATCTCGCGGCGCACGCTCGACGCGATGAACGAGGCGGTCGTGGGCGGGCGCCCGCTCGCGCGCCGCGGGCTCCTCTTGAAGGCGCGCGCCATGGGGCTCCCCGCGATCGCCTGGTACGACCTCGAGGCGCCGCTGCCGCTCCCCGAGACCGAGCGCATCCCGTGGGAGCGGGGCAAGGACCTCGTGCGCCGCGCCTTCGCGAGCTCCTACCCGGCCCTCGCCGCGCACGTGGACGAGGCGCTCGCCAAGCGGTGGATCGAGGCCGAGCCGCGGGCTGGCAAGCGCCCGGGCGCCTACTGCACGGGCAGCGATCTCACGGGCGAGTCGCGCGTCTTCATGACCTACCAGGGCGCGCTCGGCGACGTCTCGACGCTCGCGCACGAGCTCGGCCACTCGTTCCACCACCACGTGCTCGCGGGCACGCGCGTGCTCGCGCGGCAGTACCCGATGACCCTCGCCGAGACGGCCTCCACGTTCGCCGAGAGCGTGCTCTCCGCCGGCCTCCTCGCCGAGCCCGGCATCTCGTCGGCGACCCGCGCGCAGCTGCTCGGCGAGGTCGCGGGCGACGCCGCGGCGTTCCTCCTCGACGTGCCGACGCGCTTTCTCTTCGAGACCCGCTTCTACGAGCTGCGCTCGCGTGGCGAGGTGCCGGCGAGCCGGCTCTCGTCGCTCATGGTCGAGGCGCAGCGCGAGGTGTTCGGCGAGGCGCTCGAGGTAGGGGCGGAGGACCCGCACTTCTGGGCCTCCAAGCTGCACTTCTACATCACCGAGCTGAGCTTCTACAACTTCCCCTACAGCTTCGGGGCGCTCTTTTCCGCCGCGGTGTTCGAGAAGGCCAAGGCCGAGGGGCCGTCCTTCCTACCGAAATACGAGGAGCTCTTGAGGCTGACCGGCAGCGACACCTGCGAGGGGGTGGCCAAACGCTCGCTGGGCGTCGATCTCGAGCAGCCCGAGTTCTGGCGCACGGCCATGGCGGGCGTGGAGCGCGACCTGGAGGAGTTCGAGAAGCTCGTTTAAGGTCG
>CAZHGG010000677.1:0-4099 GCA_964531755.1 uncultured Polyangiaceae bacterium | reverse complement strand
GGCGCCCAGCGCGGCCTCGAGCAGCGCGCGCTCGGTCCACGCCTCCGCGGGCCGCGCGGGGCCGAGGCGCCCGCGGCACATGACGGCGATCCGGTCGCACACGCCGAGCAGCTCGGGCAGGTAGCTCGAGCAGAGCACGACGGCCCTGCCTGCGAGGGCGAGCTCGTCGATGAGCGCGTAGATGCGCGCGCGGCTGCCGACGTCGATGCCGCGGGTGGGCTCGTCGAGCAAGAGGACCTCCACGTCGTGGTGCAGGAGGCGGGCGAGGGCCACCTTCTGCTGGTTGCCGCCGGAGAGCTCGCCGACGGCCTGGCGCGGCCCGCGGCACTTGATCTCGAGGCGCGCGATGAACCGCTCGGTCACCGCGTCGACGCGCGCGGGCGTCACGAGGCCGAGCGCGGAGCTCGCCTTCGCGAGCCAGCTCCCGGGCGCCCCGATGCCGAGCCCCTCGAGCCTCGACAGCGTGACGTTCTCGGCGATCGAGCGCGACAGCAGCAGGCCCTCGCCCTGGCGGTCCTCGCTGAGCAGGCCCACGCCCGACGCGAGGCACTCCGCGGGGGTCGCGTGGCCGAGCGCGCGGCCGCCGAGGCGGACGGTCCCCGCGGTCCGCGCGCCGAGGCCGAAGAGCGCGCGCAGCAGCTCCGTCCGTCCGGCGCCCATGAGCCCGGCGATCCCGAGGACCTCGCCCCGCCGCAGCGCGAAGCTCGCCTCGAGGGGCTTCGGCGGCGCCGCGAGCCCTTCGACCGCCAGCACCACCTCGCCCGGAGCGCGCGCGCTCCTCACGAAGAGCTGGTCGACGCGGCGCCCGGCCATCGCGGTCACGAGCTCCGCCGTGGTCGTCTCGGCCACGGCGCCCGAGGCCACCGAGGCGCCGTCGCGGAGCACTGTGTAGTGGTCCGCGAGCGCGACAATTTCTTCAAGAAAATGAGATACATACAGGATGGACACGCCCTCGTCGCGGAGGCGCCGCGTGAGCGCGAAGAGGCGCGCCGCGTCCTCGCGGCCCAGGCTGCTCGTGGGCTCGTCGAGGATCAGCACCTTGCACCTCGCGGCCGGCCCCGCGCCGCCGCTGCCCCCGCGCGACAGCGCCCGCGCGATCTCGACGAGCTGCTGCTCGGCGATCGGGAGGTCGCCTGCGAGCGCGTCGACGGGGACGCGGCCCGCCTCGCCGAGCACCTCCGCGAGCCTCGCCTCGGCCTCGCGCCGCATGCGGGCGCGGTCGAGCAGGGGCACGGGCCCGCGGAGGCGCGGCTCCACGCCGAGCGCGATGTTCTCGGCGACCGTGAGGTGCGGGCACAGCGCGCGCTCTTGGCTCACGAGCGCGACGCCGAGCCGCTGCGCCCCGGCGACGCCCCCCGGGAGGAACGGGGCCCCGTCGAGGAGCACCTCGCCTTCGTCGGCGGTCTCGCCGCCCGCGAGGATCTTCATGAGCGTGCTCTTGCCGGCGCCGTTCTCGCCGAGCACGGCGTGCACGCTGCCCGGGGCGACCTCGAGGGCCACCCCAGCGAGCGCGCGCGTCGCGCCGTACGAGCGCGCGAGACCCTTCACGGAGAGCCTCGGGCTCATGGCGTCCTCGCGGGTCGCGTCGCGCACTCTCCTCGTTCCATGGCCGCCTCCCTCGCCTGCCTCGCCTGCGTAGACGCGCACGACGCGCAGGGCGCCGAGTGTACGCGAACGCCTCGCCGCGTCGCGCGGGAACGCGGCGCGGCGCGCGCGGGTCCCGAGCGAGATGAGGGCGCCGCCGCTACTTCTTCGCGGTCGGAGCGCTGCTCGGACGCAACTTGAAGAGAATGGGCACGGCGACGTTCACGCACCCACCGACCGGGCGTTCGTAGATCTCGTCGCGCATGCGGTCGGCGACGCAGCGAGCGAGGTCGGCGTTCCCGGTGGTGTTGCCGGTGATCCGGACCGAACAGGGCACGCCGTTGCCGCCAATGCGAAGCTGTACCGTCATGCCTCCCGCGAGCCCTGGGTCCTTCCTGAGCTGCGTGTCGTAGCAGCGGTGCGCGCTCAGCGCGCTCAGCTGCAGCTCCGCTACGAGGTGCTCTCCCTGCCTCCCGCCGCACCTCGCGCTCGCGCACTCCGTGCCCTGCTCGGCGGGCCAGACCGCGTCGAGGATACGGTCGAGACTGGCGCCGCTCTCCGGGGCAGCCCGCCTCCACGCCTCGGGGAGCGCGAGCTTGTCGACCGAGGGCTCTCGCGGCCCGCGTGGTCGGGCGCTCGTCTCCACGAAGAGTCGGCAAAGGGCGGACGTGCCACAGCGAACGCCCGCTCGAGGCTCCGCGCTGGCAGGTTCGCGTGCTTCGGCGAGGTGCCGGCGCATTCGCTCGTCCGCGCGCAATCGAAGGATCCCCTCGCGAGCTTCCGGCGCGAGGTACTAAGCTGGCGCGCGGGAGACAGCGATGACGTCGAAGACGAAGCAGGCCGGCGAGACCACAACACCGAAGAAGGCGGCCTCCCCGAAGAAGGCGGCCTCCCCGAAGAAGGCCTCTCCGAAGAAGGCGGCCTCTCCAAAGAAGGCGGCCTCTCCGAAGAAGGCCGCCTCCCCGAAGAAGGCGGCCTCCCCAAAGAAGGCGGCCTCTCCGAAGAAGGCGGCCTCTCCGAAGAAGGCGGTCTCTCCGAAGAAGGCCGCCTCTCCAAAGAAGGCGGCCTCTCCGAAGAAGGCCGCCCCCGATTCGGCCATGTCGCTCGACGCCGTGCGGGCCACCATCGCGGCGCTCAAGGCGAAGGGGGACATGCTCCGGGGCCTCTGTGGACCCGCCGAGAAGGCCGCGCCGCTCGCTCCGGAGGTCCTCGCGCAGCTCACCTTGCCCGGAGGCGGCGCCCTCCCGGCGAGCCTCGTCGCTGGCTCGCGTACGACGAGGGCCAGCTCGACGTACTCGACGACGACGGGCGACTCGACACGACTACCCTGCGCGACTTCGTCGGGGAGGAGATGGCCGCGGTCGCGGAAGAGCTCGACGAGGACGACTTCGACGCGGAGGAGATCACCAAGGCCATCCTCCACGGCCAGCGCTTCGCCGACGCGCCCGCACTTCGCCTCCCGGACTCGGCGTCACAGGCTCACTTCCTCGTGTTCGACGGGACCCTCGAGCCGCCCGTGCTCGGCTACGAGAAGGAGTCGTTCTGGGTCAAGTTCAAGAGCTTCGGCGAGTTCGTCGCCGAGTGGTTCGGCAGGCGATAGACCGGTCCGCGGCTCGCGAGGGCGGCGGTCGTGAGCACGTCGCCCGAGTCCCCAGAAGCGTGGCGCGGGTGGCCCGCTCTCGCCCGAGGCTGCTTAGACGCGCACGACGCGCAGGGCGCCGAGTGTGCGCGAACGCCTCGCCCCGTCGCGCTGGAACCCGGCGGTCGTTCAGTCCCGTCCACCGTCGAGCGGAGGGGCGCCATCGGCGGCATCGATGGGGATGGCCCCGTCGCGGCCAGCGTCGAACGGAGGAGGACCTCCGTATGCGGCGTCGACCGAGATCGGTCCGTCGAAGCTCGCGTCGAACGGAGGAGCGCCGTATGCAGCGTCGACCGCCACGGGCCCGTCGCTCCCTCCGTCTGTCCCGCCTTCCGCGACGAGCGTGCCCCCGCTCGTGGTGCTGTCGGAGCACCCCACCCCAGCGATCAGCACCGCCGCCCTGCCGAACTGCATCGCGGCGCGGGTGGCCCGGGACGCGAGGCGGGGACCTTCTCGTCGTTCCAGCCCCCCGCAGAACGGACAGGCGGACTCGGTTGGGCGGACGTGCCGGGTGCAGGACACACAGATGAGCAGCATGGTCGAAGGCTATACCGCGGTGGACTGGCCGCCATGCTTTCTGGCCCGCAGACATCCTGAGCCCGTCCCCGCCCGTCCTGAGCGCCGCCGAGCGCACGCTCGCGCCCTGAGCTGGCGAGCCGACGCGGGATGAACCCACACGTACACGCGGTGCTCCTCGATGGCGGATCGGGACGAGGGCGACGAGCTCGACTTTCGCGCAGCGGCGCGCCGAACCCTCGACATATAGACTGGCGCGATGCGGACCCCGCTCGCGCGCGCTTGCCTCGCCTTGCTCCTCCTCCTGCCCGCGTGTGCGCCCGGCGGTCCGACCCCGCGCGCCCGCCCTCAGCCGCCGCG
>CAZHGG010000676.1:0-4102 GCA_964531755.1 uncultured Polyangiaceae bacterium | reverse complement strand
CGCGGGCGCCCCGCACGCCGCAGCGAGCGCGGCCACCGCGAGGCCGATCGCCCTAAGCGCCAGAGACCGTCGAGACGCGTGCGTGCGCGAGGCCACCATGGCCGCAGAGTACCCGAACCCCGTGGCGCGCGCGCGCGCGTGGAGGGGCCCCAAAGGTCGTGCCAAGAGCCGTTGCCGAAGCGGGGGCAGAGACATACGTTCCGTCCTCGAACCCATGGCGGAAGATCTCTACGGCCTGCTCGGCGTGCCCAAGTCCGCGGACGACGCGACCATCAAGAAGGCGTACCGCCGCCTCGCGAAGGACCTGCACCCCGACAAGAACCCCAACAACGCGAAGGCGGAGGCCCGCTTCAAGCAGGTGAACCACGCGTTCGACACCCTGAGCGACGCGAACAAGCGGAAGCTCTACGACGAGTTCGGCGAGGAGGGCCTGCGGGAGGGCTTCGATCCCGAGAAGGCGCGCGCCTACGCCCACGCCCAGTCGCAGTGGCAAGCGCGCGGCGCGCGCGGCGGCGCGGGCCCCTTCGGTGGGGGGTTCGGCCCCGGCGTGTCGATCGAGGATCTCTTCGGCGGCGCGGTCGGCGGCGACCCGTTCAGCCGGCGCCGAGGCCCCGCGCGCGGCCAGGACTACGAGCAAGAGATCACGATCCCGTTCGTCCAGGCGGTGCGCGGCGCCACGCTGGAGCTGCGCTCGGCCGAGGGCACGCCGGTGCAGGTGCGCATCCCGCCCGGCGCGAACGAGGGCAGCCGCCTCCGCCTCTCGGGGCAAGGCGGCCCCTCCCGCAGCGGCGGGCCGCCCGGCGATCTCACGCTCGTCATCCACGTCGAGCCGCACCCGCTCTTCCGCCGCGAGGGCGACGACCTCAAGCTCGAGCTGCCCATCACGCCGGGCGAGGCCTGGAAGGGCGCGAAGGTCACGGTGCCCACGGCCGAAGGCTCGGTCACGCTGAAGGTGCCGGCGCGCACGCAGAGCGGCTCGGAGGTGCGCGTCCGCGGCAAGGGCGTCGCGCGGAAGGGCAAGCCCGCCGGCGATCTCTACGTGCGGTTCATCGTGCACGTGCCCACGAGCGACGCGCCCGAGCTCGGCGAGCTCCTCGAGAAGATCGACGGCCACTTCAAGGGCGACGTGCGCGAGGGCATCGCGTTCTAGTCAACGCCGACCGCGCACCCGCTCTGGGCGCCGCTGGGTCAGCGCGCGCCGCCGTCCGGCCGGCGCTGCTGGATCGAGAGCGGGGGGAGCTCGGGCTCGATGCGCCACGCGGCGCCCTCGCGCACGCACGGGATGTCGGCGCGCTCTTGCGCGTCGCTGCCCGTGACCGACACCACCGCCGAGTCGCCCTCGATGCGCACGGTCATGCCCTTCGGACGGAAGCGGAGCCCGAAGCGCCCCATCGCCAGCATCTCGCGCGGGCTCACGGCCTTGCCCTGGACGAGGCTCGCCCTCGCGGCGCGCTCCTCGAGGTTATGCTTCGCGTTTTTACCAAGCAAATCATAAGCTTCCGCCATCGCACGGGGGTCGTCGGTCGCCACCTCCATGCGCTCGAGGAAGAGCCGCAGCGCGCCGTCGGGCGTGGCGTCGGGCGCGGCCCGCGAGCAGCCGAGCGCCGAGAACGCGGAGAGCGCGAGCGCCACGACGAGACGCCGCGGGCTCACGTCCACGCGCCGGGGCCTTCCGCGCCGAGGCCCATCACGTCGCGCACCTCGCGCATGGTCTCGCTCGCGAGCCGCCGCGCCTTCGCCGCCCCGTCCCCGAGCGCCTGCCGGAGCCGCTCGTCGGTGAGGGCCTCGCGCTTCGTGCGGAGGGGAACGAGCTCGCGCTCGAAGCTGTCGTTCAGGGCCTTCTTGCAGTCGAAGCACCCCCAGACCGCGCCGCGGCAGTTGCTGGCGACCTCGGCGAGCGCCTCGGGCGAGGCGAGCGCCGAGTGCATCGTGTAGACGTTGCACACCTCGGGGCGCCCCGGATCGGTGCGCTCGAGGCGCAGCGGATCGGTGAACGCGCCCTTCAGCTTCTTCCAGAACGCGGCGGGCGGCTCGAAGAGGTCGAGCGCGTTGCCCTTCGACTTGGACATCTTGCCCGCTCCGTCGAGCCCGCGGATGCGCGGCGCCGCGCTGAGGCGGGGCTTCGGCTCCGGGAACACCGGGCCGAACCTGTGGTTGAAGCGCCGCGCCGTCTCACGCGCGAGCTCGAGGTGCTGGAGCTGGTCGTCGCCCACCGGCACGATCGTCGCCTTGTAGAGCAAGATGTCCGCGCTCATGAGCGTGGGGTAGCTGAAGAGCGCGGAGGACACGAAGTCCTTCCCCTCGCCCTTCTCCTTGAACTGCGTCATGCGCCCGAGGTCGCCCATCGGCGTGACCGTGGAGAGGTACCAGTTGAGCTCGGTGTGCTCGCGCACGTCGCTCTGGACGAAGAGCGTGGTCTTCTCGGGGTCGACGCCGCACGCGACGAGATCGCGCGCGAACGAGCGGATGCGCGCGCGGAGCACCGCGGGCTCGTAGGGCACGGTGATGGCGTGCGCGTCGACGATGCAGAAGAGGGTCTCCTCCTCGGCCGCGGCGACCTGGGCGGCCCACGTGCGCACGGCCCCGAGCCAGTTGCCCACGTGCAGCTCGCCGGTGGGCTGGATGCCCGAGAACACGCGCGGCGCCCCCGTGGCGTAGTCGGGCGGCGGGGCCTTCTTGTCGGCCTTCTTCTTGGTGCCGCCGGGCGCGGCGGGCGGGTCGGTCTTCGATGGGTCGGCCATTCGAAGGGCTGTGTACCAGGGAAGCCCGCGAGCGGGAGCCCAGCGCGCAGGACGCGGCACTTTTTGCTGAAAATTAGCGTATCCTACATTGTATCCATACGGTGCCGATGTGCGCATCGAACGGCCCATCTCTCTCGCCTGGAACGGACGACGCCCCCTTGGCCAAGAGGAGGCGCACGACCCCGACGAGGCGCTCAGCGCGGGCCCCGAGCCCGCGCGCTACGCCGCCCACACGCCCGACGGGGAGGTCGGCCGCTACCTCTTCGGCGACAACCTCGCGGGCCTCCGGAGCCTCCGCGCGGCGGCGCCCGGCTCGGTGACGCTCGCGTACCTCGACCCGCCGTTCCACACGAACCGCGTGCACGCGCTCGTGGAGGCCGGAGACCGCGCGGCGCCCAAGTCCGAGCGGCGCCGGCGAGCGGCCTTCGACGACCGGTGGACCGACCGCGCGGCGTACCTCGAGGCGCTCGGCGCGCGGCTCGTGGAGGTGCGTGGGTTGCTGGCACCGCACGGCAGCGTGGTGATCCACGTGGACCCGAAGACCAGCCACTACGTGAAGGTGCTGTGCGACGAGCTCTTCGGCGAGGAGTGCTTCGCGAGCGAGATCGTGTGGCGCTACCGGCGGTGGCCGAGCAAGACCCCGAACTTCCAGCGCGTGCACGACGTGCTGCTGCGCTACCGGCGCGACGCGCGCGCGCGCCCGCGCTGGAACACGCCGTACGAGCCGCTCGCGGCCTCGACGCGGGCGACCTGGGGCGAGACCAAGCAGCGCGCGGTGTTCCGCGACGACGGCCACCGCCAGCGCTCGTCGACGACCGACGAGGCCTCGCTGGGCGTGCCGATGGGCGACGTGTGGGAGATCGGCGTGCTCGCGCCCATGTCGAAGGAGCGCACGGGCTACCCGTCGCAGAAGCCGCTCGCCTTGCTCGACAGGCTCGTGCTCGCGCTGAGCGATCCTGGCGAGGTGGTGCTCGACCCGTACGCCGGCAGCGGCACGACGCTCGTGTCGGCGGCGCGCCTCGGGCGCACGTTCGTGGGGCTCGACGAGAGCACGCTGTCGCTCGAGACCGTCACCCAGCGCCTCGGCGCGCTCGGCGCCACGCTGCGCCGGGAGGAGGCCCCGGCCGCCGCGGGGGAAGAGGCCCGCGCGCTCTCGACCGGCGTGGCGACCTGCGCGCCCAGCCTCGAGGCGCCGCCGCGAGCGCGCCGGAGGCGGTCCGCGTGAGCGGGCGCGCGCGGGCGTCCGCGGCTTGCTATCCTGGCCGGCCAGTGCACCCAAGGAGCGCCACGTGACCCCACAGTCGAAGCTGCTCGCGAGCGCCGGGAGCATCCTCGGGGCCGCGCTCGCGGGCGCCGACCTC
>CAZHGG010000675.1:3771-4109 GCA_964531755.1 uncultured Polyangiaceae bacterium | reverse complement strand
TCCTCCGGGCGCGCGTCTCCGATCGCCATCGTGATGGCCTTCGCCCGGTCGAGCTCGCGGACGCGCTCGCTGCCCTGCGGCGCCTCGCTGCTCCCGCGTTCGATCGCGTCGACGATGTCCTCGGGGCGCTCGGCGCGGGCGTTGTCGCTGGTGACGATGACCCGGTGCGCGTGCGTCGCGGCGACGCGGCCCATCGCGGGGCGCTGCGCCGGGTCACGGCCGCCGCCGCAGCCGAAGACGCAGGTGAGGCGACCGCCCTCGCCCTCGGCGTCGAGGGCCGCCCTCACGCCGCGGAGGACGCGCTCCAACGGGGCGGCGTGGTGCGCGAAGTCGACGAT
>CAZHGG010000675.1:0-3761 GCA_964531755.1 uncultured Polyangiaceae bacterium | reverse complement strand
GGTTCCGCGGGTTCGTGTCGACGTCGACGCACGGCGCGAAGTCGACGCTCACCCAGGGGCGCAGCGAGACCACGTCCTGGCGGCCGGGCACGCCACGGTAGCCCTCCAGCCCGCGGCGGATGGCCTCTCCGGGGACGCCCAGCGCGGAGGCGGCGACTGCGGCGGCGAGGGCATTGTCGACGTTGACGTCCAACGGGACACGCAACCGCAGTTCGCCGCCGAGGGACGAAGCGAGGGGGCCGTCGAGGGTGACCCGGGTCCCCTCGCGCGTCGTGTCGATGGCTGCGGCGCGGAGGTCGACAGGCCACACCATGCACGCCGGGGCGACCTCGCCGGTTGCGTAGGTGAGCCGACGCGCTCCCTCCGGCGCGGCGCGAGCGACGACGGCCGACGCAGGCGAGCACGCGTTGAGCACCATCGCTCCGCCGGGGCGGAGGTGCCGGAAGAGCTCGGCCTTCGCGTCGAGGTACGCGTCGAGGCTGCCGTGGAGCTCGATGTGATCACGCGAAAGGTTGGTGAACACCGCGACGTCCGCCGGGAAGGTCTGCGCGAAGCCGCCCAGCAGCGCGAGGGAGGTCACCTCGACCGTGAACACCTCCACGCGCCCCTCCGCGGCGCGTCGGAGGGCGACGGAGAAGAGCCCCGGGGTGCCGGGCGGGCCGATGAGCTCCTCGCCGCGCCAGGCGCCCAGCGTGGTGGATCGTGCGTGGGGGCGACCCGCGGCGGAGACGCAGGCGTCGATCATCGAGGTGGTCGTGGTCTTCCCCTTGGTTCCGGTCACTGCGCAGACAGTCATTGCCCCGCGGAGCGCGGTCACCTCGCCAGGCGTCAGCGTCGGTTGCGGGACACGGCCGTTCACGCTACGCGCCTCCGTTGCTCTCGTCCTGGCTCAACTCGCTGAACACACGACGCGTCCGCACGACGTTGCCGAACGCGGTGTTGTGGAAGAGTGCGAGCCCCAGCGGCGCGTAGTGGCGCGCGACGCCGTGGGGAGCGAGCACCGCGGGGGCGTTGGCCGCGGCGCCGGTGGCCCCTTCGCGCGGCCAGATCACGTTGCCCGTGGCCGCGCGGGCGGGCACCCACCAGAAGTCTCGGGCGCGGAGCGTGGGCTGCCCCAGGAGATCGGGGTCGTTGCGGCGCCGGAAGCCGACCTGGACGCCGTCTTCGAGGTCGATCCAGGCGGTGGAGGCGAGCTCGTTGGCGTAGACGGGGACCGCGCCTTCGACGAGCGAGCGGCCTTCGACGGCGCGGTGGTCCCAGCGGCGGAGGTAGGGACGCAGCCCCGCCTTCGCGAGCGTGACGGTGTTGGTGTTGAACAGCGCGACCTCGACCTCACGCGTCTCGGGGTCGACGCGGCGCACCTCGCCGAGGTAGCCGTCGACTCCCGGCTCGAGCGCGCCCTGCTCGAGCACCAGGGGGTCGCGCGCGCCGGTGGAGAGCTCGTCGTCGACGAACTCGACGATGTCCCCTGCGGAGAGGCCGAAGCGTGCGTCGCGGCCGAGGTGCGCCACGCGCACAGTGACCGTCGCGGCGCTGCTCCCGGTCACGTGGTTGCTGGCCCCCGGCACCTCCGCGGGCAGGATGGGGAACACCACCGAGCCGTTGTCCCGTGACCACTTGAACGTGAAGAGCGGCACCCGCGCGCTCCCCGCAGGAGGCGGTGTGTTGTCAGGCGCCGCGCTCGTCGAGATGCCGCGATGAATCTCCACGCGGTAGAGGTGGTTCTCTCGGCCGCGGTACTGCGCGTCGGGGGGCAGCGCGCAAGGATCGTCCGTCGCGGCCACGGTCTTCGCCTGCGCCGCCATGCCAAGACGGCTCGCGGCCGCGAGGCGCAGGAGCTCGATGCGTCGGTTGGCGACCGCGACGGTGGCCTCCTCCTCGTTCGAGAGCTCGAGGTGGAGGGCGCGGACGTTCCATCGCACCTGCGCGCGGGAGGCGGTGTCGGGGCCGAGGAGCGCCACCTCGCGGAGGTCGGGGTCATCCACCGCGCTCACGTGACGCTCCCACACCTCGAGGAAGATGAGGTAGAGCCCGTTGCCCTGCCCCTGCAGGCTCAGGGGCGCCGGGCTCCGCGCCTCGCAGCGAATCCCGTCGACGTAGTAGACCCCTGTCCCGACGGTCAGTGTGTGGGCGGCCTCCGACGCCGTGGGGCGCCGGACCTCGAAGCCGAGGCGATCCGCGGGGCCCCCGTGGCGACCGATGACGTCGCGCAGCGCACTTCGAAGCGCCTGCGTCTGGAGGATCGCCTGCTCGTTCCAGTCGGCGTCGAGCTGGACGCGCCCCTGCTGCATCAGGACGCCGCTGTAGTGCTGCGCCGGATCGAATCGTACCCGCGAAAAATCGCCTTCCATGTCGTCTCACTCCGCTGGTCAGGTCACGAAGAAGATCCCGGCGTCCATGCCCGCGGGCACGGACTCCTCCAGCCGCTGGGAGAGCGCGTCCTCGCGCTGCGGCCAGTACAGGTCGTGGAGCGCGCCCATCTCGCCCCCGTCGTCGGCGCCGCGCGCGATCTCCCGCGGCGCGTCGCGCCAGAGCTGCGCGTAGGCGGGGTCGCCGTACCTTCGGCTGGTCCACACCGGGCGCACGCGGTCGGTGGCCTGCGGCGCGGTGAGGCCCGCTTCCTCGGCGCCCGCGAGGCTGAGGTCGGGCTGGCACCGGTAGCGCCGCGGGGTGAGCGACCCCTCGGGCACATAGCAGAAGCGCACGCACCCGAGGCGCCGCCGCGCCACGATCACCCGCCCGGCGAAGAGGCTGTTCTCCGCGAGCGGGAGCGCGTGGGTGACGACGCGGCCGAAGAACGTGCTCTCGCGCACGGTGAGGGCCGCGCGCGCGTAGGCGTCGCCCACCTCCTCGCCGGGCGCGAGGTCGGTCGGCGTGAGGCCCCCGCTGAAGGCGTCGTCGTCCTCGTGGCCCGCGTCGACGATGCTCTTCACGATCGTCACCCGCGCGGGCTCGCCGTCGTGCGTCAGGAGGATCGGCCCCACGATGGAGCGGTCGACGCGCAGGTCGCCGGAGAACTCGTGGACCGTCAGGCTCGCGGGAGGGCCTCCCTCCTGGGCCTCGTCGCGGCGCTGCGGCGGCTCGAGGGTGCAGTGGCGGATCACCACCTCGTCGAGGGGGCCGTTCACCTCGACGCCGCGCCCGGTCACCAGGAATCCGTCGAGCACGAAGCGGCTCCCGCGGCGCCCCCGCACGGTGAACGCGTCGCTCCGGTCGGACGCCGCGTCGACCCGCCACAGCACCGGGCGGTGGCGGTCGGCGGCGCGGAGGATGAGCGTGCGATCGGCCCCGAGGTCGATGGCCCCGGGCGCGTCGACCTGGCCGTTCGAGGCCACCTCGATGATGGCGCGCGCGGGTTGTTCGGTGCGCCAGCGCGCGAGCGCCGCCGCGAGGGTCGGCAGGCGCCCCGGGCCCTCCCCCCCCGCGTACATCGTGTGCGGCTCCGTGGGGCCGACGAGGTCGCGGTCGTACTCGCCGCCGCCGATCGCCGCGCTGAATCCGTAGTGGTAGCTCACGCGGACGCCGCCGATCGGGTCCGCGACGCTCGCGCGGTCGTCGCCCGACGCGGGCACGCGCACCTTGAAGCGCCCTCGCTCCGGGTCGACGAGGACGGTCTTGTCGTCGGGGACCTCGTAGCGCCAGTCGGTGAGGTCGGCGACCATCACGCGCTCCACGGGGACGTGCTCGGGGAGCGCGCCGTCGCGCTCGACGCCGAGCGCGAGGCCGAGCGAGCGGCCCGGGCCGTCGTCGTGGGCGAGGGC
>CAZHGG010000674.1:2608-4113 GCA_964531755.1 uncultured Polyangiaceae bacterium | reverse complement strand
TACAACGCGGGCATCGTGTTCAAGCGCGCGCTCGGCGAGGGGCGCATCACCCGCATCGAGGGGCTCGAGGCGTGGCTGCGCGCGTGCGGCGACTGGGTCACCGACGAGCAGCTGCTCCGCCCCGGCACGCCCCGGCGCAACTGGAAGAACACCCTGCTCTCCGACGGCTGGGTGCACGTGCGCCACCCCGAGTGGGCCGAGGCGCACCGCATGGCGTTCGCCGCGGCCTCGGGCATCCAGATGTACGCCGAGTAGCCGCCGCGCCGCGGCCACGCGCTCAGAAGTGCGCCATCCACTTCCACATGGGCACGCGGTACACGTCGCGGAGGTCGTGTTTGTAGGGGCTCGTGGCCGTGTCCTCGCACCACAGCACGGGCGTGGCGCCGGGGCAGCCGTCGTAAGCGACGCAGCCCTTGCCGTCGAGGCCCCACTCGGCGACGGGCTTCGACGCCTTGGAGCACCCGTTGATGCTGATCCACTTGTCGCGCGCGGCGACGCCGTTGGCCACCGGCTCGTCGTCGTCCTCGCGACGGTGGTAGACGAGGGCGGCGGTCTTGCCGCACGCGCTCGCCTTGTCGGAGAAGCCGCCGTCGGCGGCGACGATGGCGCGCAGCGCCGACGACCGCATGCACCCGAGGTGGTTCGTCATGTACGCGCCGAAGCTGAAGCCGAGCGCGAACACGCGCTGCGGGTTCACGCAGAGCGTGGCGCCGAGGCTCTTCTGCATGGCGTCGAAGAAGGAGAGATCCTGCTCGCCCGCGATGTCCCAGCGGCCGCCGGCGCCGTCGGGGAAGACGACGATCGCGTCGCCCGCGGTGTACTCCTGCATCTTCACGAACTGCGCCATCTGCGCGCCGGTGGCGCCGATGCCGTGGAACACGAACACCACGGGGTAGGCGCGCGACGGGTCGTACCCCGCGGGCACGTAGAGCACGAACGAGCGCTTGGCCGAGGCCACGTCGACGGTCTTCTTGTCGCCCGCGGCCGGGCTCGCCTTCGCGGCGACGCCGCACCCCGGCGTGGTGGTGGGGAGCGCGCTCCCGCCGCCATCGTCGCCGGGCGGCGCGCCCGTGCCCGTGCCCGTCGCGGTGGCCGTGGCGTCGACCTGCGGGCCGCCGTCGGTGGGTGACACGGGGTCGTCGCCGCCGCAGCGGAGGAGGAAGGGTGCGAGCGCGGTCAGGAGCGCGAGCCGGGCGAGCCTCATGGGTCGACTCTCCCAGGCTTCGGGCGGCTCGTCGAGCGCGGAGCGCTACTTCACGAGGCGATCGACCAGCGCGACGTAGGCCGTCATCGCGCTGTCCTTCGACGTGCCCTTCTTCGTGGCCCACGCGTCGAACTTCGCGCGCCCCTTGAAGTCCATCATGCCGGGGCGCGAGCCCGTCACGTCGCCTGCCGACGCCTGCTTGTAGAGCGCGTAGAGCTCGAGCAGCTCGTCGTTCGAGGGGGCCTTGGTGAGGGTCTTCACGCGGGCTTGGGCGTCTTGGAAGGAGGCGGCGAGATCCATG
>CAZHGG010000674.1:266-2508 GCA_964531755.1 uncultured Polyangiaceae bacterium | reverse complement strand
CCGGCCTCGTCGAAGTGCTCGAACACGAAGCCGTTGCCCTCCCCGGTGCGGCGGTCGAAGGGCGTCACCGTGTCGGCGAGGCCGCCCGTGCGGTGCACGACGGGGGGCGTGCCGTAGCGCAAGCTGTACATCTGGTTCAGGCCGCACGGCTCGTAGCGCGAGGGCATGAGGAAGCTGTCGGCGCCGGCCTCCACCTTGTGCGCGAGCGGCTCGCTGAAGGCGGCGCGATAGGCCACTTGGCTCGGGAACTGGCGCGACAGGCCGCGAAAGAAGTCTTCGTATTTTGGCTCGCCGGTGCCGAGCACGACGAGCTGCACGGGGCGGCGCGCGAGCACGCGCGGCAGCACGCCGAAGCAGAGGTCGAAGCCCTTCTGCCACGCGAGGCGCGACACGACGCCGAACACGAGGACGTGCGAGTGGTACGCGAGCCCCGCCGAGCGCACGAGGTCGCGCTTGTTGACCTCCTTGCCCTCCAGCGAGTCGGCCGAGTAGCGCTGCGCGATGTGCGCGTCGCCCTCGGGGCTCCACGCGTTCTCGTCGACGCCGTTCAGGATGCCGAACAGCACGCCGGCGCGCTCGCGGAGGAACGCGTCGAGCCCGGCGCCGTGCTCTGGACGCTGGATCTCGAGGGCGTACGTGGGGCTCACCGTGGTGAGCGCGTTCGCGTAGAGGATCCCCGTGAGCAGGAGGTTGATGCGCCCCTCGCGGAGCTGGTCTTGGTGGAAGTGCTGCGCGGACCCCGCGAGCCCCGTCTCCGCCAAGATGCGCGCGTCGAACGCGCCTTGGTGGCCGATGTTGTGGATGGTGAGCACGCTGCGCGTGCGCTCGAAGAGGCGATCCCACGCGAAGGCGGTCTTCAGGAGGAGGGGCAGGAGGGCCGTCTGCCAGTCGTTCGCGTGCACGATGTCGGGCGAGAACCCGAGGCGCTGGCAGAGCAGCAGCGACGCCCACGAGAGGACCACGAAGCGCAGGTGCTCGTCGGCGTCTTGGGTGTAGATCGAGGGGCGATCGTAGAGCCCCGGACAGCGCACGAAGTAGACCGGCGCGCGCGTGCCCGGGAACGTGCCCTCGAGGATCGACACGACGACGCGCGTGGCGCCGAGCTCGATCGCCAGCTCGCTCACCACCGTCTCGAGATCGGGCGCGTGCGCGCGCACGCGTGGGTAGAGCGGCATCACGACGCGCACGTCGTGGCCGCGCTCGGCGAGCCGCTGCGGGAGGGCGCCGGCCACGTCGCCGAGGCCGCCCGTCTTGGCGAAGGGGGCGACCTCCGAGGCGACGAAGAGCACCCTCACAGGCGAGGACCTCGCGAGGCGCCGGGGGCGGCGAGGCGCGCTGCGGAGGGGGCGGACGAGGGGGGGCGCGCGCGGACGGGGGCGGGGGGGGAGGCGCTCATGGGCGGGCCGGAGCATCGCACAGAGTCGCGCTCCCTCTCACCGAAACCGCGCGGGCGTGGGCGCAGTCCTGAGCGCGTTGGACGCGCGCCGGCGCTGGCGGGCCCCCGGCCGGACGCGCGACCGCTCAGGCCTTCTTCTTCGGCGCGGCCTTCTTCGGCGCGGCCTTCTTCGGCGCGGCCTTCTTCGGCGCGGGCGGCGCGGCCTGCGCGGCGGACTCCCACACACCGAGCGTGGCGCCCGCGGGATCGACGAAGACGCCGATCGCCCCCATGTTCGGGATCGGCTGGTAAGCGACCACGATCGTGGCGCCGCGCCGCTTCGCCTGGGCGATCGTCTTCTTCACGCTGTCGACCTGCACGTAGGGGAGCCACTGCGTGGGCGCGCCGGGCATCGGGTTCGCGCCGATGCCGCCGCCCGTGCCCTCCCCGACGCCGATCATGGTGTAGCCAGGCATGGGCGTCGTGAGCTGCCACGCGAAGAGGCCCTTGTAGAACTTCGTCGAGGCGGCGAGATCGGAGGTGTTGAGCTCGATGTGAACGAACGCGTTCGGCATGGTCTGTCCCCTTGCAAAAAAGGACCTCCAGGCTACGCACGGACCCCCAGGGTCGTCCACGGTCAAGCGGCTGCGGACAGCGCCGCGTGCTGGGGCGGCCACGCGTGTGTCCCGGGGAGGTCACCTCGCGCTCGCGGAGGCGCCACGGGCAAGGTGCGCGTGGGCGAAAACACTATACATTTTCAACACATTACAGTCGCGTGACGCCATGCGGACCGCCTGGCATCCGGCGTGCTTCGAGGGTCGCCATGCACAAACACGCCGCCCTCGCCCTCGTGCTGGTCTCCACGCT
>CAZHGG010000674.1:0-256 GCA_964531755.1 uncultured Polyangiaceae bacterium | reverse complement strand
ACCTCCAGGCTACGCAGGGACCTCGCGGGTCGTCCATGGTCAACGCGCCACGGCGCGCCGGCGCGGCGTGCGGTGGCGGCCACCGGTTGTGTCCCGTGGAGGTCACGGCGCGCGCGGGGGCGCGGCCGCGTCGCCGGCCAAAGCCAGGTAACCCCCATTCTTTCGCAGACTTGCGAGACGACGCGCGCGCGCCGCGCGCCTGGCATCGCGCGTGCTTTGGGGGAGACCATGCACAAACACGCCGCCCTCGCCCTCG
>CAZHGG010000673.1:0-4121 GCA_964531755.1 uncultured Polyangiaceae bacterium | reverse complement strand
GTGGCGCGCCGCTTCGGGGCGCGCGCGACCCTCGCCCCGCCGCCGCGCGGCAGAAACCACGAGCCCTACCGCTGCGTGCGCGCGGTGCTCGACGCCGAGGGCCACGCGGAGGCCGCGTGCGCCGCCGTACCGCTCGACCTCCGTGCCGCCCTCCAGACCTCGCTCGCCCGGCTCTACGACCGGTGCAAGAGCGCCCGCGAGGCGGGCGCGGCGGAGGCCGAGGCGAACCCCTCGTGCGCGGCCGCTATGCGAGGCGCCGAGCCGCCGCGCGTGCCTGGCGTGCCCCCGGCGCCGCGCGGGTTCTTCCGGCAGCGCCCGGGGGAGGCCGAGCTCTCGTACGTGGTGCGCCTCTTGTGCGCGTATGGCTTCGTGTTCCGCGATCTCCGCGTCGACGCGGCCGATCCCGCCCGGGTCGAGCGGGCCATCCACGAGCAGCTGCGCAAGGTGCTCGACAGCTTCCGCAAGGCGCAGCCCGAGGGCGGCGCGATCGTGGGCGCGCTCGGGCGCACGCTGCTCGGGCAGCTCACGTACGTGCCCGCCTCGGCGATCGCGCACCTGTCGCTCGGCCCGGTCCTCGAGACCGGCGTGAGCTTCCGCCTCGGCGCAGGCCCCACGCGCTTCCTCCGCGCGGCGGCGGCGATCGATTTCGGCGGACTGTCGAGCTTCTCCGGCGGCGGCGGCGCCTACGTCACCGCGGCGCCGATGGCGGGCCTCGAAGCGGAGCTCTTGCCCATCTCCGGCCCCACCGTGCAGCCGCGGCTCGGCCTGCGTGGCGGCTACCTCTTCTCGAGCGTCGACACCTTCGCGACCTCGCGCTGCGACGAGCCCGACAAACGCGTGTGTTCGCGCCCCACGGTGCAGGCCTACGCGGCGGCCTCGATCTTCGACCGGCTCCGGCTCCAGCTCGCGTTCGCCATGCTGCCCGCCTCGCGCACGGGTGAGGACTTCTCCTGGTCGATCTTGCCGACCGGCGGCGTGCAGCTGCTCTGGCCGTGAGCCGCCGCCCCGGCCGACCTACGCGGGCGGCGGTCGGGAGGTGGCCGCGTCGCGCGGGGCCATCGTGCCGAGCAGCCAGTCGAAGAGCGGCACGGTCACGTTGAAGTTCCACCGCTGCATCTTCCGCGGATCGTGGTGCTCGGCGTGGTGGCGGCGCATGAACCGCACGAGCGCCGAGCCGCCGATGGGGTGGTCCTCCGGCAGGTGGTAGGCGAGGTGCGAGAGCTCGTACATCGCCATGTACGCCCCCGAGGTGGCGAGCATGAGCCAGCCCGCGTTCGCCCCGAACAGCGCGCCCACGAGCGCGGCTACGGGCGCGGAGGCCGCGACGGCGCCCGCGACGCCGATGGCGGGGATGAGCACGAGGCGCCACTCCCGCCGATCGCGCACGGGCATGTCGTCTTCGACGAACACCGCGTGGTGCACCGGCGTGTGGCGGTCGTAGAGCTCGCCGAAGGGCCACGTGCGCTTGTGCAGCAGCCGCTTGTGCACCTGCCACTCGAAGCCGTTCGCGAACACGAACGTGGCCGCGGGCACGAGCAAGAGCTCGAGCGCGCTCGGCCCATGGAGGCGCAGGGCCGAGAGCACCACCGTGACGAGGCCCACGCCCGCGGTGGCGAGCAGGTGCGCCATGGGCGAGTAGCCCGCGGGGATGTCGGCGACGGCGGCGCTCCGCAGCGCCTCGCGGTGATCGGCTTGGGGGCGTGATCGACCTTCGCTCACCACGTCGGGGCTCAGCTCGACCTCGCCTACGGCTCGGGCTCGCCTTCGACCATCGTTCGCCCCGTTGGGGCTCACTCCGTGGTTCATGTCTCTTCTATGCATTCTGAATTATCAGAACGCAAGGGCGTCCGCCCGTCGCGCTTCGAAAATTCGTGCACACTGCGCTGATGTCTACCCACGCGGACGACGCGGTGAAGTGGCTCGCGGAGCGCGAGGGCGCGATGCTCGGGCGCCTCGCCGAGCTCGTCGAACAGAACTCGTACACCGACAACGTCGACGGCGGTCGCGCGGTGGGGCGGCTGCTCGCCGACACCTTCGCGCTCGAGGGCCTCGACCTCGCGCGGGTGCCCTCGACGCGCTTCGCCGATCACCTGGTGCTCTCGAGCCGCGGCGCGCCCGGGGTCGCGCCCATCGCGCTCGTGGGGCACCTCGACACCGTGTTCCCGCCCGGCACGTTCGAGGGCTACCGCGTCGACGGCGACCTCGCGCGCGGGCCCGGCGTGCTCGACATGAAGGGCGGGCTCGTCGTGGTCGCCTACGCGCTCCGGGCGCTCGCCGAGACCGCGGGGCTCGGCGCGCTGCCCCCGCTGCGCGTGGTCATCGTGGCCGACGAGGAGGTGGGTTCGCCCGAGGGGCAGGGCGTCATCCGCGAGGCGATCGCGGGCGCGACCTCGTGCCTCGTGTTCGAGGCGGGGCGCAAGGGCGACCTCGTCATCACGCGCCGCAAGGGCACGGGCGGCATGACCGCCGTCGCGCGGGGGCGCGCGGCCCACGCGGGCGTGGCCCACAAGGAGGGCGCGAACGCGATCTGGGCGCTCGCGCGCTTCGTCGACGCCGCGCAGGGCCTCACCGACTACGCGCGCGGGCTCACCGTGAACGTGGGCAAGATCACGGGCGGGCAGGGGAAGAACACGGTGCCCGACGAGGCCACCGCGCTCCTCGACCTCCGCTTCGAGACCTCCGCGGACGGCGCGTGGCTCGAGGCGCGCCTCCGCGAGGCCGCGCGCGCGGCCGCTGAGGGCGTGCCCGGCACGTCCGTGGAGCTGACCGGCGGGGTCGCGCGCCTACCGCTCGAGCGCACACCCGAGAGCGCGTCGCTCATGGAGCGCTACCTCGAGGCCGCCCGCGCGGTGGGCCTCGGCGCGGGCGAGGCGCCGCTCATCGGTGGCGGGTCGGACGCGAGCACGGCGTTCGCGATGGGCATCGCGTCGATCGACGGACTCGGCCCGCGGGGCGTGGGCTTTCACACGAAGGACGAGCAGATCGAGCGCGCGACCCTGGTGCGAAAGGCGCAGGCGCTCGCCCGGTTCCTCCTCGCGACGGTCCGCGCGTGAGCTCGAGAGACCGCGCGTCGTACCCATGGCGTGCCGCTCGGCGCGTGTTCCACGGCGCGATGACGAGCCGCTGGTCCCCCGGGTTGGTCGCGTTGCTGGGGCTCGCGGCGGTCGCGTCGCTGGCGGGGTGTCCGCGCGAGGGCGACGTCACGCCGCCCATCGCGGTCTCCCCAGGCGTCGCGGGGCGCATGGGCCTGCTCGCGCGGCGCACCGGCGTGAGTGGCGCGAAGGCCGGCGGCGACGCCGCGCCCGACGCCCGCGCGCGGGCCCACGTGATGGCGCGCGGCGAAGAGCTGCGGGGCACGAACGCGGTCGGGCGCCCGGGCGACCTCGTGCTGGAGAACGACGAGGTCGTGTTCGTCATCGACCGCCTGGGCGCAGGCGCGGGCTTCGCCGAGTCGGGCGGGAACATCGTCGACGCGGCCGACGCGCAGGTGCGAAAAGACGAGCTAGGACAGCTATTTACGTATTTCGGGCGGTTCCCGCGTCAGGGCGTCTACGACCGGCTCACGTTCCGTGAGGAGGCGGACGGCGGGGCGCTGGTGGAGGCGCGCGGGCACGAGCTGTACGAGCCGAAGCTCGCGGTCGTGACCACCTACCACCTGGCCGCGAGCGACCGCGCGCTGCTGCTGCGCACCGACGTGACCAACACGAGCGCGGCGCCGATCACGCTGCCCGGCGTGGGCGACGCCATCCAGTGGGGGTTCGCCGAGAAGCTCGCGCCAGGCAAGGAGCGCGGCTTCCGCGGAAAGTCGAGCGGCTCGTTCCTCGGCGGCGTGGGCCGAGAGACCAGCTACGCCATCACCTCGACCGAGGGGCACATCGACGCGGTGAGCGGCGAGTCGTGGAGCGACACAGTCCAGGAGGCGAACGTCACCATCCCGCCGGGCGTCACGAAGACCTACGACCGCGTCTTCCTCGTGGGCGCGCGCGGCGACACGGCCAGCCTCGTGGCCGAGCTGGCGAAGAGCGGCGGCGCGCAGGTGGGTGCGCTGCGCGTTTCGCTCCACGCCGCGTCGTGCGCGGGGCCCGCCGTGGCGGCGCCGCTCGGCGCCCGCGGGTCGGTGC
>CAZHGG010000672.1:0-4122 GCA_964531755.1 uncultured Polyangiaceae bacterium | reverse complement strand
GCCGCTCCTGCGCGCGGCCGACACGCGCCCCCCTCGCGCGCAGCGGCCCCCAGGCTCGCCTTCGAGGTGGCGCTGCCGTCCCGCGGCGGGTACGCGGCGCAGAGCGCCTGGCCGTCGTCGGCGCCCAGCGTACGGCGCGCCACCTCCGCCGTGCCGGCGCGAGGGAACATCAGCGCGTCCCGATCGGCGGAGTGCCCGAGCCCCAGGAAGTGCCCCGCCTCGTGCGTCAGCACGGCTTGCAGGTCGTACGCGCCCTCGCCTGGCGTCGCCGACTCCCCGGGTCGAAGGTCGTACTCCGCCGTGTTGATCTCGATGTCCGCGTCGAGGATCTGCCCGGTCGCCGCCGCGAACGTCACGGTCGTCAAGGCGAGCTCGCCCGAGCGCGCGCCCGCGCCCTCCCCGCCGCTCGCTCCCCGGGGCGCCGCGTGCGGCCACACGTCGTCGCGGAACACGATCGTGTTCGTGTTCGCGCCGGTCTGCCGGTACTCCACGGCGCCGCCGGTCGTCGCCGGGAGGGCGCGCGCGTCGATGTCGACCGGGCGCCCGCCGCAGGTGTGGTCCGTCCACGCGGTGAACGCGCCCTTCGCCGCGGCGAGGGCGTCCGCGTAGTCGACCCGGGCGCTCGCTGCGGCGTCCAGCGAGTACCCTACGCACCCGGTGCCCCACCACAGCGGGAGCACGAACGCGCCCCCCGAGTCGCACATCACCCCGCCCTCCAGGGACTGGCAGGCCTCGTCCGCGCCGGTCGCGCCGCTCCGGCAGGTGGTCGAGCGGCAGTAGGCCGCTGCGGGCGACGAGAGCGCCATGAGGCCGAGCGCGAGGGCCAGCGCCAGGGCGCGCCGAACGTGGCGCGCGGAGAGCGTGACGAGCGTGACGAGCGTGACGGACATGCGAGCGGTCGTGAGCATCGGACCTCGTCAAGCTCGGTGGCACCGCACACCCGCCACATTCATCGCAGCTCCACATACGTCCCCTTACGTTCGCGCCAGGTTCGGCAGGCACGCCCACCCCCTCGCCGGGCTGTTTCGGGGCGCGACCCCCCAGGACGTGGCACATTCCGCTTGTGGCAGCGCGCACCTCAGAGTCGACCCGGCCCACCGGAGGCCCCCGCGAGAGCGCCCAGGCGTGGGCCGAGCGGGGCACCAAGAACCTCCAGCGCCTCGGCTACCGGCGCATCGTCCAGTTTCTCATCTACCTGCTGGTCATCCCCACGGTGCTCATCCTGGCCCTGGGCATCCTGTCGATGTTCCTGGACGGCCGCACCAACCTGCTGTTCGGGGTGCTGACGGTCTGCTTCGTCTCGGTCATGGCGATCGGCATGGTGCTCGTGCTCGGCTACGTGCGGCGCGAGGCGAACCTGAGCGAGCTGCAGGCGGACTTCGTGTCGAAGGTGAGCCACGAGTTTCGCACCCCGCTCACGGCGATCCGGCTCTTCGCCGAGACCCTCGAGCGCTCGTCGGGCGACCCGGTCACCCAGGCGAAGTGCATCGCCCAGCTCAAGCACGAGACCGAGCGGCTGACGGCGCTCATCGAGCGGCTCCTCGACTTCGGCCGCATGCAGGCCGGCCGCAAGGTCTACCAGCTCCGCGAGGAGTCGGTCGCCGACCTCGTGCGGGACGTCGAGGAGGCGTTCGCGCCGTACCGCGCGCCGGCGAGCGAGCACACCTTCACCGTGGACATCCCCCCCGACCTTCCGCGGGTGCGGGTCGACCGGGCGGCGCTCACGGACGTGCTGGTGAACCTCCTCTCGAACGCCCTCAAGTACGGTGGCCAGCCTCCGGCCGTCAGGCTCGCCGCGCACCGCCGCAAGAACGGGGAGGTCGCGTTCGAGGTGGTCGACAACGGCGAGGGTATCCCCGGGCACGAGCGCGAGCTGATCTTCCAGAAGTTCTACCGCATCGACGACCGGCTCTCACGCTCCCGCGAGGGCAGCGGCCTCGGCCTCGCGATCGTGGCCCACGTCGCCAAGGCCCACAGGGCGCGGGTCACCGTCGACAGCGCGAAGGACAAGGGGTCGACCTTCACGTTCGTCCTCCCCGCGGAGCTCGTGGTCGACGACTGAGCCGACTCGCCGCCGTTGGGGTAGGCTCGCCTCGTGGTAACGATTCCGGAGGGCGATCAGGCTGGTCGAGGGCCCCACGGCCTCGAGGGGCGGCACGTGCTCGTCGTGGAGGACGACCCGAGCATCGCCCTCGGGCTTCGCATCAACCTCGAGGCCGAGGGCTACCGCGTGACCTCGGCGGACGACGGCGAGAAGGCGCTCGCGCTCATCCGCGCCGAGCCGCCCGACCTGGTCATCCTCGACGTGATGATGCCTCGCAAGAACGGCTTCGAGGTCATCCACGAGCTGCGCCGCGAGGGCATCGTGGTCCCCATCATCGTCCTCTCCGCGCGCACGGGCGAGATGGACAAGGTCACCGGGCTCGAGCTCGGCGCCGAGGACTACGTGGCGAAGCCCTTCAGCCTCGCGGAGCTCCTCGCGCGCGTGCGGGTGGCGCTGCGGCGCAGGGCCGGGGCGCCGCGCGCCGACGTCGTGCGGTTCTCGTCGGTCGAGGTCGACGTTTCGGCCCGCTCGGTCAAGCGGGGAGGCGAACACGTCGAGCTCACGGCGACCGAGTTCGATGTGCTCATGTGCCTGGTCGCGAACCGCGGCAAAGCGCTGTCGCGCGACGACATCTTCCGGACCGTGTGGGGGCCGAACCACCACGGCACGCCCCGCACGATCGACAACTTCCTCCAGCAGCTCCGGCAGAAGCTCGAGGTCGACGCCGCGAGCCCCAGGCATTTTCTCACGGTGCGCGGCGTGGGCTACCGCTTCGACGGCTAGCGAGCGCGCCGGCGCGCGCCCGGCTGCCCGTGCCCCTTTTTGTTGGGCTGCTGGCAACCCGCGCACCTCGACGCGAGAGAATCGGGGTACTAGCGAGAGCGCCATGGACCACAACCTCCTGCGCCACTACCTCTCGACGGTCTACGAGCTGCCCACGGTGAACGGGCCGCTGCGCGCGTCCCTCGACGGCGACGCCGTGACCGACCCGTCCACGCTGCCCGAGCTGCTCACGCGGCCGTTCACGGTGCTCACGGCGTTCAACCCCCGCAGCATGCTCCTGCCGCGCAAGGTGAACGAGGGCCGCCACGCCGTGCTCCGCGACCTGCTCATCCTCGGCTGCTATCGCGTCGAGGCGTGCGTGGGCTACGAGGAGGACCCCGACAGCACGTGGCGCGAGCCGGGGTGGCTCGTCCACGGCATGGATCGAGAGGAGGCGCTCTCGTTCGGCCGCGTGTTCCGCCAGAACACGATCGTCGTGTGCCGCGGCGGTCGCCCGGAGCTGCTCGTCACCGACCCCACCTGCGACGATCTCGGGCGCACGATCGTGGGCAACTGGCGCATCCGTAGCTGAGTCAGCCCGGGCTCCGCGCGCAGCGGACGCCCGTCATCAGGAGCCGGAAGCTCCCCGGGTGGTGCACGCGGTTGGTGCTCCGGAGGCCGTCGGCGTCGTAGTTGTAGGCGCCCGCGCGGATGGAGCGCTCGCACTCGGTGGGGATCGGGTTCGAGCCGGTGAAGCCTTGCTTGCCTTCCGCGCGGAGCCTCCGCTGCGCCTCCAGGATCTCCTCGCAGGTCCCCGGCTCGCCCCGGCTCGCGCCCGGGCGCGTGTACGCGAGCGGGTCGTAGAGATCCTCCATCCACTCCCACACGTTCCCCGCCAGATCGTCGTGGCCGTACGGGCCTCGGCCCGACGGGTGGGCTCCGACCTCGTCGGTCTTGCTGGTCTGGAACACGGTGCGCTCGTGCGTTGGCGGCTCGTTGCCCCACGGGAAGCGCCGGCCGTCGTCGCCACGCACCGCCCGCTCGAGCTCCGCCTCGCGCGGCAAGCGGCCCCCGCGGAAGGCGCAGTATGCGCGCGCGTCGGCCCACGAGATCCCCGTCACGGGGCGCCGCGGGCTCACGAACACTCCGCCGAACCGCGCGAGGATCTTCGGGTCGGGGGGCCTGCACGCGCGCGCGGCGACGCACTCGGCGTAGGCCTCGTGCGTGACCTCGGTCACGTCGAGCCAGAAGGGCGCGAGCGACACGCGGTGCGCGGGGCGCTCGTCACCCTGGCCGCCGGCGTCGGCCCCCATCGT
>CAZHGG010000671.1:0-4126 GCA_964531755.1 uncultured Polyangiaceae bacterium | reverse complement strand
GCGCCGCTCACGAGGACGGCGACGGGGCCCAGCGGCCCGGCGCAGCGCCCCGCGCCGGAGCACCGGCCCACCCCCAGCCCCGCCGCGCCGCCCCGAGAGGGCCGGCCCGCCGGGGGCGCACGCGCGGCCCGCCGCGCCGAGCCCGAGCGCGACGCGCCGGCCGGCCTCGACCTCGATCCGAAGCACTTCCCGCTCCTCACCTCGCTCGGTCGTGACCTCACGAGGCTCGCCCGCGAGGGCGCGCTCGACCCGGTGGTGGGGCGCGAAGAGGAGGTGGAGCGCACGCTCGACGTGCTGGCCAAGCGCACCGCGAACAACCCGTGCCTCGTCGGGCAGGCGGGCGTCGGGAAGACCAGCGTGGTCCGGGGGCTCGCCCAGCGCATCGCCGCTGGCGAGGGCGTGGTGTCGCTCGATGACCGGCTGGTCATCGAAATCGAGCTCCCGCAGCTCCTGGCCGGCACGGGCGTGCGCGGCTCGCTCGCCGAGCGCCTCGGCCAGCTCCGCGCCGAGGTGAAGCGCGCGCAGGGCAAGGTGGTCGTGTTCTTCGACGAGGTGCACACGCTGTTCGGCCCCGACGCGGGCGACGAGGCGCAGGCCGAGCTCAAGCTCGCCCTCGCGCGCGGCGAGCTCCCGTGCATCGGCGCCACGACGACCGAGGAGTACCGCCGGTTCATCGAGTCCGACCCGGCGCTCGCGCGCAGGTTCACGCCGGTCGAGGTGGTCGAGCTCGGCCCGGAGGAGGCGTTCCTCGCCATCGAGCAGATCGCGCCGCTCTACGAGGCGCACCACGCGGCGAAATACCAGCCGGAGGCGCTCGCGAGGGCGGTGACCTGGAGCGTGCGCTACCTGCCGGGCCGCGCGCTGCCGGACAAGGCCATCTCCGTCCTCGACCTCGCCGGCGCGCGCGCGCGGCGGCGCGGCGGCCACGAGATCACGCCGGAGGGCGTCGCCGAGGTCGTCGCGGAGCTGTCGGGCGTGCCCGAGGAGCGCCTGCTCGAGACCGACGGCGATCGGCTCCTGCGCTTCGAGGAGCTCCTCGCGGAGCGCATCGTCGGTCACTCGTCGGCGCTCGCGAAGGTGGCCACTGTGCTGCGGCGCAACGCCTCGGGGTTCCGCTCGAAGCGCCCGGTGGGCACGTTCCTCCTGCTCGGGCCCACCGGCGTGGGCAAGACCGAGACCGCGAAGGCCGTCGCGGAGTGCCTGTTCTTCTCCGAGAGCGCGATGACCCGCATCGACATGAGCGAGTACGCGGAGGCGCACGCCATCGCCCGGCTCGTGGGGGCGCCGCCGGGGTACGTGGGGCACGACTCCGGGGGTCAGCTCACCGAGGCCGTTCGTCGCCGCCCCTACCAGGTGATCCTGCTCGACGAGATCGAGAAGGCCCACCGCGACGTGCTCGAGGGCTTCTTGCAGGTGTTCGACGAGGGGCGCCTCACCGACGGGCGCGGGCGCACCATCGACTTCACCAACACGGTGCTGCTCCTCACGTCGAACATCGGCGCGCACGTCTCCGACGACGAGACCCGCGAGCGCGGCCGGATCGGGTTCGGCAAGCGCGGCGCGACCCCGCGCGACGCCTCACGCTACGAAGAGGCGATGGCGGAGGCCGCGCGCGCCGCGCTGCCGCCGGAGCTGTACAACCGCCTCGACGAGGTGCTCGCCTTCGCGCCGCTCGAGCGCGCGGACGTCGCCGAGGTCGCGCGGCGCATGCTGCGCGGGCTCTCGGCCGATCTCGAGCGCCAGCGCGGGGTGTCGCTCACGATCACGGAGGCCGCGATCGAGGTGCTCCTCGACAGCGGGGGCTTCGATCGGGCGCTCGGCGCGCGGCCCATGCGCCGGACCCTCGGGCGCCTCGTCGAGGCGCCGGTGGCCGAGCTGCTCCTCCGCGGGGAGCTCTCGCGCGGCGACGAGGCGGAGGTCGTCGTCCAGGGCGGCCGCATCGTGATCGCGCGCGCGCCCCGCCGCGCGCCCCGCGACGCGCCGCTCTCGATTTCCCTCTAAAACCGAGGCGCGTGGCGCCGCTGTGCGTCAAGAGCCGAGGACGTGCTGCCGAGTGTTGCGGGGTGCGCCCCTGTGCGCTAGAGCCCCGGCCATGCGACGCTGGCATCTCTTTCCGCTCCTCGGCTCCCTGCTCCTCCTCGCGTGCGGCTCCACCAACGGTGTCCCGACCGAAGGTGAGGTCAGCGACGAGGTCACGGCCGAGGCCGAAGACGCCCTGAAGGCGGACGGCCGCTCCACATTTTATCTCATGCGCCACGATTTCCGCCGCTGCGCCTCCCCCATGTGTGGAGGCATGTGGGTCCGGCGCGTGAACTACGCCACCACCCGCTGCACCGACGGCACCTACCAGCCAGAGTGTTATGTCGCGGAGAGCCAGCTGCCCACCGACCTGCCGGAGATCACCGCCGGGCAGCCGCTCTACCGCGGCACGCTCGGCACCAAGACCTACGCGGGCATCGGCCGCTACGGGATCTTCAAGGCCACCGAGGTGTGGAGCCCCGACGCCGACCTGGCCGACGAGCCCGAGGGCACGTTCTACCGCGTGGAGGCGTCCGGCATCGTGTGCGTGCGCGCGCCCTGCCCCAGCCTCCGCCAGGGCAAGCTGAACTCGACCGCGCGCCCCACGAACATCGCCACGCTCGACCTGTCGGTCGCCCCGGGCACCGCCGCGGAGCACGTCGCGGCCTCGGCCGAGGCCCTCACGTCGGCCGTGCTCGTGGTTGGGAAGAACATCCTCGGCAAGGAGGGGCTGCAGCTCACCGCGGCCCAGTACTACCGGCGCGTGCTGCCGCCGCGCGAGGGCAAGGCCGACGGCGACACCTGCGCCGAGACGAGCGAGTGCGGCGCGGGGCTCGAGTGCTGCTACCCGTGCGGCATCCAGGGCTGCGTGAACCGCTGCATGCCGCCCGCGCCCGGCGGCGGCTGCCCGCTCTTCCCCTGAGCCTCTCGGCCCACGCGCTAGGCGGCCTCAGGGGGCGAGGGTGATGGCCCGGCGGTACCGCTCACGGCGCGCGGGATCTCGAAGAATTTCGTAGGCTTCCTCGAGCACGACCGCGATGTGCTCCACGTCCTCGCGGAGGTCGGCCGTCGCCGCGGTGAGCATGCGGGAGGGCTCGAACTCGCGGCGCAGGGCGAGGTACGCGCGCCGCACCTCGTAGCCGGTCGCGTCGTGGCCGAGGCCGAGCACGGCGAAGTAGTCGCCGTCGTCGACGGGCGCCATGCGGGCGCGCACGCGGGCGCGGATCGCCTCCTCGTCGAGCGCGCGGACCTCGTCCTCGGAGACGTCGTCTTCTCGCTCGCGGCCGCGGTCGCGGTCACGCTCGCGCTCGATGCGCTCGCCCCGATCGCTCCGCCGGGGCGCTCCGAGCGCGCGCACCACGACGAGCGCCCCGAGCAGCACGAGCGCGAAGGCGATGGGGAGCGCGTCCGCGTTGGACGCGAGCACCTCGGCGACCGTGCGGCCCTTCGCCGCGTCCAGGGCGCGGGCGTCGTCCGGCGCGAGGTGGGCCTCGACCACGAGCTTCGCGTTCGGGCCGTCGGCGAGCTTCACCTCCGGGCCGAGCCGCTCCGCGGCCACCGCGGGCTCGAAGACGCTGCGCACGGCCTCGACGAAGGTGGCGACGCCGGGGGCGCCCCCGAACACGTTGGGCTCGGTCTTGAGGCGGCCGGTGAGCTCCGGCTCGAGGGTCGCCGTGCCGCCCGCCACACGCAGGCACGCGGCCAGGACCCACTCCGCGTGAGCCCGGAGCACGGGCCAGAGCTGGTCTTGCACGAGGTGCCCGTGCGCGACCAGCGCCGCGCCCGCGTGGCGACCATAGGGCGGCAGCTTCGGCCGGAGCTGCGCGGCCACGTCGCGAGGGAGCTCGCCGCGGCTGCTCAGGTACGCCACGAGCGACTCCTCCTCCTCGCTCGAGGCGGCAGTGACGATGTCCCCCTCGCGCAGCAGGACCCGGCGGAGCGTGCCCTCGGAGGCGAAGGCGAGCGCGCCCGTGAGGCGCCCGGAGATGGCCTCGGCGAGCGCGCGCGGCGCGTCAAGGCTGCCGAGGACGACCGTCTTGCCGGCCTCGCGGAGCGCGAGGGGCGGCAGCGTCAACGCGCGCTCGCTCCCGCGCGGCGGCGACGGGAC
>CAZHGG010000670.1:0-4137 GCA_964531755.1 uncultured Polyangiaceae bacterium | reverse complement strand
GCGGTGACGCGCGGGCGCGGCGCGGCGACCGGGGCGGCGACGGCGGGGGCCGCGAGGCCGAGGGCGAGGACGAGGGCGGCGAGGGCGGTGGCGAGGTGCTTCATGGCGATCTCCTTCGGGGGCGTCGTGGGTGGCGCCGCGCGTCGCGGCGTGCCCGACCCATTGCACCCTCGGTGCCAACCCCACCGCGCGCCGCAAAGGGCACAAACCCGGACAAATCCAGGTGTATCCGCGCGGCGAGGCGCGCCGTCTCCCCTGTATCAAGGGGTGTCTCAGGGTGTCTCTGAGACACCCCGAACCACCTCACGGCGCGTCGCGCGCGCGGGCCCGACGCGCAGCCGTCGGAGGTCGACGCATGCGCGAGGCGTCCCCGCGGCTCACCTCCCCGAGAGCTGGCGGATCGCCCCCGCCCAGTCCTCGACGTGGTGCGCGACGACGAGCTTGCCGTCCTTCACCGTGTGCACGTCCAGCGTCATGATGCGGAAGCTCCGGCCGGTGTGGGGCACGCCGAACAGCTCGCCCGCGGGCGTGCCGCTCGCCTCGCTGCGGACGATGATCCGGTCGCCCGCGACGAGCACCTCGCGCACCGTCCACGCGAGATCGGGGATGCCCTTCCCAAAGCCGATGACCTGGGCCACGAACTCGTCCCTCCCCTTGCTGGTGGTCTCACCGGAGTAGGAGCGCCAGTCGTCCGAGGCGATGCGCGCCATCGTGGCGGCGACGGCCTTCGTGCTCGGCACGTTCAAGAGGTCGTAGAAGGGGGCGACGAGCTCACGGGCGACGCTGAGTTCCATGGTGTTCTTCTTCTCCTGCGGGGCTACCTCGCCCTCGCCCCCTTGAGATACGGCCCGGACACGGCACGCACAAGGGGGCGTTCTCGGAAGGAATGTTCGGTATCATCGAACAATGTTGAAGCCCCGTGATCTCCCCCGGCTCGCCGCGTTCGCGGCCGTCGTGCGGAGCGGCACCTTCACCGGCGCCGCCCGCGAGCTCGGCCTCCCGAAGAGCGTCGTGAGCGAGAGCGTGAAGGCGCTCGAGGCCGCGTGCGGGGTCCGCCTGCTCGAGCGGTCGACGCGGCGCCTCCACCTCACCGCGGCCGGCGCGGCCGCGCTCGCGTCGGCGCGGACGATCGAGGCGAGCCTCCGCGACCTCGACGCCGCGCTCGACCGCGAGCGCGACGCGCCGGCGGGCACGCTCCGGATCGCGACCACCCACGATCTCGCGCCGCGCCTCGTGGCGCCGGCCGCCGCGCTCCTCGGGGCGAGGCACGCGGGGCTCCGCGTCGAGGTGGTGGCGGACGACGCGCCCCGCGATCTCATCGCCGCCGGCGTCGACGCCGCGGTGCGCCTCGGGGCGCCGCGCGACTCGAGCTACACGCTGCGACGCCTCGCCACGATCGACGAGCCCATCGTCGCGGCGCCCGCGCTCGCCGAGCGCTACGCGCACGCGGTCCGCCCGCGGGACCTCGCCGGCGCGCCGTGGGCGCGGCACACGCTCCTCTCCGGGGAGGCGATGACGTTCCTCGGCCCGCGCGGGCAGACCGACGAGATCGCCGTGTCGCTCCGCGCGGAGGCCAACACGGGGCAGGCGGTCCTCGGCCTCTTGATCGGCGGCGTGGGCCTGGGCGCGCTCCCGGAGTACCTCCTCGAGGACGCGCTGGCCCGTGGGGCGCTGGTCCGGGTGTGCCCGGCGTGGGTGTGGAAGCGCGTGCTCCTGTACGCGCTGGTGCCCTCCTCCAAGCACCCGCGCAGCAGCGTGACGGCCTTCCTCGCGGTGCTGAAGGACCTGCTCCACGAGCGCCCTGTCTCGCGCTGAGTCCCGGCGCCGGCTGGGCGCGACCGCCCACGTCCGCCCTCGCCCGGTCTCGTCAGGCGCCCGCGCTCGGGTAGCGCGCCAGCACCTCGGCCCACGCCGGGCGGCTCCGCACGCGCGCGAACCACTCGCGCGTGCGCGCGCCGACGGGGAGGCCGACGCGGCTCAAGAACCCCACGAACGACAGGCCGACGTCGGACGACGAGAACGCGTCGCCCGAGGTCCACGGGCTCGCCTCGAGGCGCTCCTCGAGCGCGCCCACGAAGGCCTGGACGACCGCGAGGTCCTCGGCGGCGGGCTCCCTCCCGGCGCGCCGCGCGCCCACGATCTTCGGCATCGCGGCGCGCACGTCCTCGAGCTCTGCGAACCACGCGTCCGCGCGGGCGGCGGCCTCCGGTCCCTCCGGTCGCAGGCCCGCGAGGGTGCGCACGACCTCGAGCAGCGGGGAGAGGCCGAGGCGCGGGCCATCGCCGCCGTCGAAGCGCGGCCCCGGCTCGCGGTAGGTCTCTTCGAAGTAGCCGTCGGGCCGGATCTCGACCTCGAAGGGCGCGCCCGCCTCGGCGAGCGCGAAGAGCAGGACGGGGGTGCGCGGACAGCGGGCGGTGGTCTCGATGTGGAACATGGATCTCCTCGCGATCGTGAGGACTCTAGCCGACACCCGATTTCGAGTCGGCTCGAGCGCCTTCGGTCGACGCGGGTCGATCAAGGCGCCGTGCACCCGACGAAGGTCTTGGGCCACCGGGCCTGCTCGGGGGTCAGGTGGTCGAGCTCGCGCTTCGCGAGGCCGAGCGCGGTGGGATCCGACGGCGCGATGACCTCGAGATCGTAGCGGAACCCGTAGGTGTTCGTGGTGGTGAGGGCCGTGGCGCTGCAGCGTGACACGGTGGGCGCCGCCTCCGCGACGTAACACTCCGCCAGGAAGGCGCGGAACTCCTGGACGAAGGCGGCGTTCGGGTCGACCGTGTGGGCGTCCACGTTCTTGTAGTAGTGGCACTCCGAGCGGTTCGCGACGTGGTTCACCTCGTGCACCAGCGTGGCGGCGAGCTCGGCCGGGTCGAGGGACTCGGTGATTGTAAAGTACACGCGGTTTCCCCACTGGTAGCCCGCGAGCTCCGCCTCGAGCTTGGCGCCGAGCGACGCGTCCCCGGTCCAGGTGCGATCCGCCGGATCGGGCG
Organism: uncultured Polyangiaceae bacterium; assembly: GCA_964531755.1. GTDB lineage: Bacteria > Myxococcota_A > Polyangia > Polyangiales > Polyangiaceae > JAAFHV01. Next base: position 1,150 of record CAZHGG010000670.1, on the reverse strand, counting down.
GCGCGCCCTTGCACGCGGGCAGCGCGAAGTCCTTGCACATGTGCCAGCGGTCGACGCCCCGCGCGCCGGCGATGGAGCCGAGGAGCACGTCGCCCGCGCCGATGCGCTCGACGGTGAGCCGCGCGAGATCGCGCGAGAGGACCGGGGCGTCGCGCCGCGCGGCGAGGCGCGCGAGCACGCGGAGCGCGTCTTGGATCTTCTTTCGTGCGACGGGCGGGAGCGGGACCTCGGGGTTGGCGTCCACGAAGCGGAAGCTCTGGCGGGCGATGTCGTCCTCCTCCGTGGCGACGTCGCCGGGCGCGCCCGAGCACCCAACGAGCGCCCCTCCGACGAGCGCGGCCCCGAGCAAGGCGAGGAGCCCGCGGGGCAGGAGGCGCGTGAGCGGCGCAGAGGAGGGCATCCGGCACACGTTACGCCGCGGGCGGCGCGCCGTCACGGGGACACGCGCGACCGGCGGCCCGTCGACCGCGCGACTGCGCTACCCTGCGGCCGATGGCGCGGGCACGCACCCAGCTCGAGCGCGACGCGGCGCAGCTCGTGAAGTACGAGGAGTGGATCGCCGAGCTCGAGAAGCGGCAGGCCGAGCTCGACCGCGGGCGCCCCTTCTACCTGAAGTGCTTCTACGCGCTGCCGTTCGTGTCGCTCGTCGGCTTCGCCGTGAGCGTCGGCGTGGGGGCGGGGTCTCTGTTCACCGCGGTGCTCATGACCGTGTTCGGCCTCTACACGGTGCGCGTGCGCGCGAGCGACTACCGCACCAACCTCGAGGGCTCGCGGGCCCAGGCCGCGAAGCTGCGCGCGTCGATCGAGGCCCGCACGGCGGACGCGGCGACCTCGGATCCCCGCTGAGCACGCGCGCCGGCCCTCGGGCGGCGTCCAGGACACCGGGCGTGACGGCCGGGGCGGGCGCGCCAGGACGAGCACCTCGCGCACGGTGGCTAGGGCTCGTCGACGCGCGGGCGCGGTCGAGGAGGCCGGCGCCCAGAGAGCGCCGACCGGGGCGGCGACTCCGCGGCGCGGCGCGCGCGCGTCCTGTAGGATCACGAGATGCGCCTCCCCCGCACATCCCTCGGTCGCCCCGCGTCGCCGCGCTCGCTGCGCTTCTTTCCGCTCGTCGCGCTGGTCGCGCTCGCGCCGCTCCTCCACGGCGACG
>CAZHGG010000669.1:0-4139 GCA_964531755.1 uncultured Polyangiaceae bacterium | reverse complement strand
CGTGCTCCGCAGCGCGCAGGTGCGGCTCGGCGCGGCGCTCGACGGCGCGGTCGCGCTGTTCGCGCTGCTCGCCCTGTGGCTCTCTCCCCACGACGGGCTCACGAGCGACGTCACCCGCGGCGCGGGCGCGCTCGGCCCCGCGGGCCCGAGCGCCGAGTTCTGGCTCGGCGCCGATCGGCTCTACCGCGATCAGCTCACGCGCCTCGCGCTTGGCGGGCGCACGTCGCTGTGGATCGGCCTGTCGTCCACCGCGCTGGCGACGGCGCTCGGCACGCTGGTCGGCGTGCTCGCGGGGTACTACGAGGGCGCGCGCGGCGCGCGCGTGCCGTGGCTCGTGGTCGGCGGGCTCTTCGGCCTGCTCGCGCTCACGGTGTTCGGCTCGCCCGCCGTCGCGACCCGGGTCTTCGCGCACCACGGCGTCTACGCGCTCGCCGGGCTCGCCGCGCTCTTCGCCGCGGGCCGGGCGACGTGGCGGGCCGGGCCCGAGATCACCCTCGACGCGGCGCTCATGCGCGCCGTCGACGTGGGGCTCGCGTTCCCTTTCCTGCTCCTCGTGATGGCGCTCGCGTCGGTGTTCGAGCGCACGAGCGCCACCACCATCCTGCTGACGCTCGGCTTCACCGGGTGGCTCGGCATCGCGCGGATCGTGCGGGCCAAGACCATCCAGGTGCGAAACCAGGAGTACGTGACCGCAGCGCGCGCCCTCGGCCAGAGCACCCCGCGCATCCTCTGGCTCCACGTGCTGCCGAACGTGGCCGGCCCCATCATCGTGCTGGCGACGCTCTCGGTGGCGCAGATGATCGTCGCGGAGAGCGTGATGAGCTACCTCGGCGTCGGCCTGTCGCCGCCGACCGCCACCTGGGGCTACATGCTCTTCGAGGGCCAGGAGGTCTACGCCACGGCGCCGTGGCTCCTGGCGGCGCCGTTCGCCGCGATCCTCGCGTGCGTGCTCGGGTTCAACCTGCTCGGCGAGGGACTGCGCGACGCCCTCGACCCTCGGAGCGAGTGACCGTGCCGCGCCGCCCCCCGCCCGCCTGGCGCCACGTCGCGACGCACGCCGTGACGGCGTGCATCGCGGCCGGTGCCCTCGGCTGCAGCGGCGAGCTGCCGGCCCCCCTCCCCGCGGCCCACCCCGACGACGCGACCCCTCGACGGGGCGGGACGGTGCGCACCTCGACGTTCGGAGACATCCGCGGCCTCGATCCGGCGAACATCGCGGACGGGCTCGTCTCGAGCATGCACCAGCTGCTCTTCGCGGGGCTCGTCGACTTCGACGAGCACGGCGCGGTCGTGCCGCGGCTCGCCGAGCGCGTAGACGCGGCGCCCGACGGGCTCCACTACCGCTTCACGCTCCGGCGCGGCGTGCTGTTCCACGACGGCACGGAGCTCACCGCCGACGACGTCAAGCGCTCGGTGGAGCGCGCGCTACACCCCTCCGCCCCCAACCCGTACTCGACGTTCTACGCGTCGATCGCCGGCTACGACGACTTCGCGAGCAAGCGCCGCGAGGACCTCGCGGGCGTCACGGTGGAGGGCTCGCACGTCGTGTCGTTCCGGCTGTCGCAGCCCGACTCGACCTTCCTCCCCCTCCTCGCGATGCAGCCGCTGCGCCCGGTGTGCAAGAGCGCCGGACGCCGCTACCGAGACGACTTCCTCGCGTGCGGCGCAGGCCCCTTCAAGCTGGCGGAGGGCGGCTGGGTGCGCGGGCAGAGCCTCACCCTCGTGAGGCACGACGGCTACTACGAGCCGGGCAAGCCCTACCTCGATCGGGTGGTCTTCACGTTCGGGATGACCCTCTCCACGTCGAAATACAAATTCACCCACGGCGAGCTCGACGCGCTCCGTGACCTCACGCAAGGCGACGTCCTCCGCTTCGCCGCCGACCCGCGCTGGCGGCCCCTCGGCGAATACGAGCGAGAACGCCAGATCATGGGGGAGGCCATGAACACCGAGGTCGCGCCCTTCGACAACATCGAGATCCGCAGGGCCGTCGCGGCGGCGATCGATCGAAGCCACTACGAGGCGGTGAAGCCCTCGCTGCTCCGCGCGGCCCATCAGCCCATCCCGCCCGGCACGCCGGGCTACGACTCGGCGCAGGCCGGTCAGCGACACGACCTCTCGCGGGCGCTCGAGCACATGCGACGGGCCGGCTATCCATATGATCCCGTTACGAAAACGGGCGGCTACCCCCACGTGATTCCCTATTACACGTACCGCCAAGGCGCGAGCGAGTACACGGCCCAGGTGTTCCAGCAGGAGGTCGCGAAGATTGGACTCCGGATCGAGCTCCGACTCGTGAATTATGCCACCTACCTGGCCCAAATCGCCAGGCGCCGCCAGGTCGCCATCGGCCCGTGGGGCTGGTCGGAGGACTACCCCGACGCCATCGATTTCCTCGACTCCCTCTTTCACTCGCGCTCCATCGCCGACGAGGACGCGAACAACGTGTCGTTCTACTCGAGCCCGCGGTTCGACGCGCTCGTCGACTCCGCCAAGCGGGAGCTCGAGCCGAAGCGGCGCGCGCGCCTCGTCTCCGAGGCGGTGAACCTCGTGTGCGACGAGGCGCCGTTCGCGTTCGCGTACACCGTGCGCTTCTACGAGGTGCACCAGCCCTACCTGCGCGGCTACCGCCCCCACCCGGTGTGGGCCCGCGACGTGTCGTCCGCGTGGATCGATCGCGCGAGGGCGGGCGCCACGCGCGGGGCGGTGGTGGGCCCCGGCGCCCTCGGGAGCCTGTTCGGACCATGAGCGCGCGCTCGCTGGCGGCGACGACGGCGCGGCGCGCGGCCCACGGGCTCGCGGTGCTGTTCGCCACCGTCACGCTCGCCTTCCTCGTGAACGACGTGCTCCCGAGCGACCCCGCGCGCATGGTCGCCGGCGCGCAGGCGAGGCCGGCCGAGGTCGCCAAGGTGCGCGCGGAGCTCGGCCTGGAGCGGCCCGTCCCCGTGCGCTTCGGCGCGTACCTCCGGAGGCTCGTGCACGTAGGCCCCGTCGAGCGCGCGCGCGATGGCCGCCGCGCCGCCTGCGGGGCGCGCGGCCCCCTGCACCACGATCTCGGCCGGAGCTACCAGCAACGGCGGCCGGGGGTCGCCCACCGCGCCGAGCGCCTCCCGCGCACCCTCTTCCTCGCGCTCACGGCGGTGACGCTCCAGTCTCTGCTCGGGGTCGCGCTCGGCGTCTACGCCGCCCGGCACAAGCGCAAGCTGCGCGACCGGGCGACCGTGGGCGCGAGCCTCCTCGCGACGAGCGCGCCCACGTTCATGTCGGGGCTCGGCCTTCAGCTCGTGTTCGCGAAGGCCCTCCACGTCCTGCCGCTCGACGGCTTCGGCGCGACGCCCCTCGAGCACGTCGCGTCGGTCATCCTTCCGGCCGCGACCCTCGCGCTGTTCGGCGCCGCGCTCTACACCCGGCTCACGCGCGACGAGATGATCCTCGCGCTGTCGCACGACTACGTGCGCACGGCCCGTGCGAAAGGGCTCGGCGAGCTCGGCGTCCTCCGCCACGCGCTGCGGAACGTGCTCGTCCCGCTCGTCACCGTCGTCGGGCTCGATCTCGGCGCGCTCGTGGGCGGCGCCGCCGTGACCGAGACGCTGTTCCGCTGGCCCGGCCTCGGCTCGCTGGCAGTGTCGGCCCTGCTCGACCGCGACGGCCCGGTGCTCATGGGGACGGTCCTCGTCACGAGCGTGGGCGTCGTCCTCGCGACCATGCTCGTGGACCTGTCCGTCCACCTCCTCGACCCCCGGGCGCGCCGCGCGCGCTGAGCGCTAGTCGCCCGCCAGCGCCCGGCACTCGCCCACGCCAGGCCCGAAGGCCTGCTTCGCGCACGATCGGTACGCCTCCCTCGCCGCGGCCTTGCGGCCGATGGCGTCGTACGCGGCGCCGAGGGTGAGCCACGCCTCGGCGTTGCCCGGCTGCTGGCGGGTAGCGCGGAGCGCCACCTCCGCGGCCTTGCCGGGCGAGTGCTGTTCGAGCAGCCGCTGCGCCTGCTTGACGTCGCTGAGGCGGGGGGGCTCGGCGCTCGCGACCAGCGTGACCGGCGGCGCCGAGACCGTGGCGACGGGGGGCGCCGTGGGGCCGGGCGGCGAGGCCGACGAGGCGGTGGCGGTCGACGAGGCGGTCGCGCTCGGCGCGCTGCGCGG
>CAZHGG010000668.1:0-4147 GCA_964531755.1 uncultured Polyangiaceae bacterium | reverse complement strand
GATCGCGCTCCACGCGCGCCGCACCGCCGAGCCCGTCGCGGCCGGGGGGGCCGCGCGCGAGGCCGTGGCGGCGCCGGGCGCGGCGCCGGGGGCCCGCGCCGTGGTGGGCCTCGACAACGTGGTCCGCGCGTCGGTGCGGGGGGGCGCGGCCTCGTTCCTGGAGCGCGCGCACGAGCGTGAGGTGCCGCTGCTCGACGTGCTGGAGCACGAGGCCGGCGACGCGTTCGCGGTGATCCCGCTGCTGAACGTGCCCGACTGGAGCGCAGCGCGGGCCGCGCTCGCGCCGACCCTCGGTGGAGGGTCGCTCGAGGACGACCTCGCGTACGTCTCCGTGGTGGGCGACGGTCTGCTCAACGACCGCGGGCTGCCCAGGTTCGCGGCGGCGCTCGCCGCCGCGGGCGTGCGCGCGCTCTCCCGGGGCGGCCACGCGCTCCGGCTGTCCGCGCTGGTGCGTCGCGGCGACTCGGCGGCCGCGCAGCGCGCCCTGCACGCCGCCTTCATTGGTTGAGCTTACCGGCGGTCACCGGCGTGCCCCTCCTACATACTGCTACCTCTCGAATTCTAAAGAGGAAACGGAAGAATGTGGGTGCGCGTTTTCCGCGCCCACGCTAGCTTCGTATGCTTGGAGGTCGTCCAAATGAAGCGACTGCTCTGGCTTGCGGGCTCATCGGTCATGCTCCCTCTGTTGGTCGCCGCGTGTGGCGGCACCGACCTGCCGGGCGACGACCCGGACACAGGCGTGTTGCCTGACGGCGCCCAGCCCCCGGTGGACGGCACGGCGCCGCCGATCGATGGCTCGAAGCCCGACACGTCCACGCCCCCCGACGCGACCGCTCCGGACGGCGCCAAGCTCGACGCGACGCCCCCTGACTCCGGGACGGACGCCTCCACCGACGGCGGCCCCGCAGACGCGGCGGTCGACGCGGCCGACGCGGCCGACGCGGCCCCACCCCCGCAGACCTGCGGGGTGGGCTTCCCAGCGCAGTGCCTCCCGGGCGAGCGGTGCCGCGACTCCGACGACTGCGAGGGTCTCTGCACGGGCAACGTGTGCGCGCCCCCCTCCTACACCGACGGCAAGCTCTCTCCGTCGCTGGGCGAGACCGCGGTCGACTGCGGCGGTCCGGGCGCGGCGGCGAACCCGGCGTACCGCTGCGAGAACGCGATCGCGTGCCTCGTGAACGACGACTGCAAGAGCGGCTCGTGCAGCCCGAAGACCATGACGTGCGCGGCGGGCGCCTCGTGCTCGAGCACCGCGGCGCAGGGCGTCTCCGGCATCGACACCTGCGGCGGCGGCGAGACCCCGTCGGCCACGCACGAGAGCTGCTGCGCCACGCTCCCGCTGCCCGCCACCACGACCCGCCGGCTCGACAAGTACGAGATCACCGCCGGCCGCATGCGGCGCTTCATCGCGGCGATCACCGCCGCAAACGGCGGCGTCGCGAACATCCGCGCGTGGGTGAACGCCTACGCCGCCGCGAACCCCGGCTCGCAGCTCGAGTACATCGCGACGAACTTCCCCGGCCTCATCGACAGCGTCGTGCCCGCGAGCGCCACCCCCACCGCGAAGCTGAGCCTCGTCACCACGATGGGCCTCTTCGTGATCGACCCCATCAACGTCGCCGACGGCTGCTACGTGGGCAACGGCTCCTACGGCCACTCGACCTACTACTGGAACGACGCCACGCGGAACACGTTCCGCATGCCGCCGCGCGTGCACTCGCAGGACACGCTGGACGAGAAGCCCATCAACTGCGTCAACTCGCTCATGTACATGGCGTTCTGCGCGTGGGATGGCGGCGAGCTGGCTCGCATGGAGGACTACCGCGAGGTGTGGGGGAGCCATCCGCAGCCGCTGCCGGGGGGGCCGACCGTGTACCACCCGTGGGCGGCGATCCTCGAGCCCGGACAGTTCAACTGGCGCAACGGCTTCCACGCCACCGAGGGCGCCGCGGGCTTCCGATGCGTGGCCGGGTGGCCGGGGTGCATCGACGACACCCAGCCCATCCACTACCGCTACCCCACGCGCAACGCGAACGGGACGAACATCAACCTCGCGAACGACTCGATCCCGCTCGTCTCCGCGCCGGGCCGTTTCCAGATGGACGTCACGGTCGCGACCTCGGCGAGCGGCGAGGGCTGGTACGACATCGCAGGCGACAACCTCGAGACCGGGTGGGTCGACAACCCGCCGACCGACGCCCCCGTGCCGGTGAACTCGCGTATCACCGACTACTGCGACACGTCGTTTGGCACGCCCAGCCCGGGCGAGAGCCCCTGCACTCGCATCGACAGCGCGGGCAACCCGCACAACGGCGTGCTTCGCTACTCCGGGCCGCTCCCGCACCTGCCCCTCGTGGGCTACTCGTGGGAGGGCCACGCCCGCTACAACGAGGCCTACCTCGCGGGGCGAAACGCCACGCCCTCGAGCTGGAAGCCGGTCACCTGGCAGTACGGCAAGGGCAGCGCGCGTTGCGCTCGCACTTACTGAGCCGAGCGCCCCTCCGCGGATGAGCGAGGCGACGTCGTCGAGGGTGGACACACCCTTCGCTGCGTCGCCTCGGCGCGCTCCGGCATGAGCCACCTCTCCCCACCCGCCTCCGCGCCTGCGCCGCTGGTCGACGGGCGATGGCCACCCCGATCCCCTCGGGGCTGTCGTACGCTGCCTAGGGTGCGGGCTGCGCTCCCCCTCGGATGGCTCGTGATCGCGGCGTGCGCGGCCCCACCCCCGCCGCCTCCCGAAGCGCCGCCTCCGCCCCCGGCCTACGTCAAGCCGCCGCCGACGGACTGGTCCAAGGTGCCGCTCACGCCTGCCGCGCCGCCGTCTCCCCCATCGACCGCGAGCTACGAGGAGGCGATTCGTGAGCCCGAGCCCACCGGCGCGCGCGACGAGCGCATCCAGCTCACCGACGCTCAGATCACGGGCCCGATGAACGGCGTCCTCGCCCGGTGCTCCGTGCCCTCGAACGCCAAGGTCACGATCAAGACGGCCGTGCGAGACGGTCGCGCCATCGGGGTGACCGTGAGCGTCGCGTTCGAGCACAAGGCGAGGAGCGTGCCCCAGGCGACGCTCCGCTACGAGGCGGGGCTCTCGCGGAAGATCGTGGCCTGCGCCGACAAGTCCGTCCGCGCGCTCGCGTGGCCGCCCAGCAAGCGCCGCGACACCTTCACCTCGGTCTTCTGACTTCGGTGCGCTCGCGGTCGTGATGCCCTCGCGGCGGTGCGTGGCGCGGATGGGCGGGGCGACGTCGCCGAGTGGTGGTAACACCCTTGGCCGCGTCGTCTCGGTCGCCACTGCATGAGCCGTCTCCCCGCCCGCCTCCGCGTCTTCTGCCTGCGTCGGCGCCCCGCGAGCGTTTGGGCCAGCCTCGTCGCGGTGTGCGTGGGGCTCCACTCCAGCGCCGCGCGCGCGGCCGACGCGGAGGTGCACGCGTCCTCGGTGACGTTCGACGCCGGTCGTGGAGAGCTGCTCCTCGAGGGCGACGTGCGCGTCGACTCTCCGCCGTTTCACCTCCGCAGCCGGCGGGTGTCCCTGCGGCGCGTGGGCGGCGGGCCGCTCGACGTGAAGGGCGAGGGGACGCTCGCGTTCTGCCCGTGCCTGGGCGCGCCGCTCTCGGTCACGTTCCAGGGGGCGAAGGTGGCGCCGCCGGCGGACCTCTTCCTGGAGCGCCCGACGCTCGCGCTCTATGGCGTGCCGGTGCTGTGGCTCCCGGCGTTCTGGCTGCGGGCGCCGTCGCGGCCCGGACTGCTCCCGCCGGATCTCGCGTACCGCGGCAGCGACGGCTTGTACGGCGGCCTCGGGGGGCACCTGCCGTGGCGCCGCGCCTCGGGCGCCGAGGGGGCGCTCGACCTCCGGCTCGGGGGCTACACTCGGGGAGGTGGCGTCGTCGACGCGCGCGTGCGCTCGGAGAACACCACGACCCACGTGCGCGTCGATCACCTCGCGAGGACGGGGCTCTTCGTCGACGCGCGCGGCTTCGGCGCGGGCGCGCTCGCCCCGGTCTCGTGGGACGTCGACCTGCTTCGGGGAGATCGCGCGCTCGCGGCCACCACGCGCCTCGACGACGCGGCGCGGCCGTGGGATCGGGCCTCGGTCGAGGCGACCTGGGCGCCCGACTGGGGCCGCGTGACCGGCGGGGCCGAGAGCGCG
>CAZHGG010000667.1:0-4161 GCA_964531755.1 uncultured Polyangiaceae bacterium | reverse complement strand
CTCGGCGCCGATGAAGTTGGTCTTCACGTCGGTCTTGAGGCGCGGGTTCGTGGCCGACTCCGAGTACAGGCTCTGGTGGAAGATCACCGAGCCGCCCGCCGGGATGGCCGTGGTGATCGACTCGGGCGAGTCGCTCACCGAGCCCACGCACATGGTGCGGTCGCCCGGCGCGTTCGGGCCGGGGTAGAGCGCGACGATCGTGTCGGGCTTGGTGGCGCCGGCCGGCGTGCCGTTCGAGATGGTGACGTTCACCTCCATCGCGCCGTCGTTCTTCACGCGCACGTACTGGTAGCTCGTGAGCGTGGACGACACGGTGCGCGGGCACGCGCCCGTGTTGAGCTTGCCGATCTTGGTGGAGTACACGGCGGACTCGCCGGACACCGTCATGCCCGCGGTCTGCGAGATCACGATCTCGTCGAGCGGGCGGGGCGCGCAGGGCTCCGGGGTGCCCTTCACGCAGGTGGCCGAGCACACTTGGCGGCGCACGTGGGCCGGGTCGGGGCAGACGCCCTCGATGTAGCTGACCTCGTTGGCCGTGCAGCCGCCGGCGACTTGGCCGGTGCAGGCGCCCTCGACGTAGGCGCAGCTGAGGTCGCAGTCTTTCGTCTGCGTGCCGCAGAAGCCGCACGAGGCGACGAGGCGCTCGCGCGGGAGGCACGCGTCCGCGGCGGTCTTCTCGCCGAGGCACGCGCCGTAGGTGTCGACGACCTTCGCGCCGCCGGCGCCCGCGATGCAGAGCGCCTTCTGGTTGCCGCACTTGCCGCAGCGTCGATCGATGACGTCGTTGAGGTTGACGCCCGCGGGGCACGGATCGCCAGGCTTCGGTGCGAGAGGATCCACCGTCTCGCCCGGACGCGGGCCGAGGCCGCTGTCGACGCCCGCCTCGGCCGCGTCGGGCACGGCCGTGTCGGGGGTGCTCGTGTCCGGGACGGCCGTGTCGGGCTTGCCCGTGTCGGGCACGCTCGTGTCCGGCTTCGTGGTGTTCGTGTCCGGCTTCGACGCGTCGGTCGGGGTGACCGGGGTCGTGCCGGAGTCTTCCTCGTCGGGGACGGTCGCGTCGGTCGCACAACCCTCGACCCCGGCGATGAACAGGCCGATCGCGGTGATGGCGAAAATGCTGGTGCGAATCCTCATGCTGCTACTCCTCGTCATACGTTAACGCGGCCCAGACGAGGTCGCCCACGCGAGGCCAAAGGCTGTCTACTATAGTCGGTTTCTGCGCATCTGCACGAACGAACCTGCCCGCCGCCTGCGAGACCGCCTGCGCGCGAACGTCGCGCAGGCGATCGCGTGGCGGCGCGCGGGCTCAGTTGGTGGTGGTCACGCGGAGGTTGTTGGTGGTGTAGAGGCCACCCTCGGTGTTGTGGCCCACGTACACGACCACGCTCCCGCTGGCTGGCACGGTCACGCCGTTCAGGCACCCGTTGTAATCGGTGTCGCTGCAGTCGTCGTTGTAGCTGCCCACGCACGCGGCGCGCGCGGTGCTGAGCGGGACGGTGCCGTAGACGGCGACGTACGAGTCGTCGCCGGCGCCGGTGGTGATAAGGTTCACCGTGCGGGCCCGCGTGCTCGCGTTCGTGAGTCGGACGTAGCGCGCGCCGTACTCGTCGCCGAACTTGGTGACCGGGCACGCGTTCGCGCCGGTGTAGACCGCCGGGCTGTCGAAGGCGCCGGGCGCGCCGGACACGGGCAGGAACTTGTCCTCCGAGAAGCTGAGCGCCTGGTTGACGATGCAGCCCGCCGGGGGGACCGCGGCCGCGCACCCGGCGGCGGTGGAGATGGCGAGCGTGTGGTCGACGGCCGTCGCGGGCTCGGCGCCGATGAAGTTGGTCTTCGCTTCGACCGGGAAGTTGCCGGTCGCGGACGTGCTGAGCGCGCCCACGTACACGAGCTGCGAGCCGTTCGCCGGGATCGTGAACGTGAAGCGGTCCACGGACACGTGGTCTTGGCAGGCGAGCCGGCCGGCCGCGTCGGGCAGGGTGGCGCCGGGGTACGCGGCGAACGCAGCCGCCTGCGCCGCGCTCTTGTTGAAGAGCGTCACGTTGACGGGCATGGCGCCGGTGTTGCGGACGAGCACGTAGTTGTAGACGGTCTGGGCCGTCGTGCTCAGCTTCGTGGGGCAGTAGTTCGTGGTGAGCGCGGGCAGCTTCGCCGCCGTGTCGACCGTGAGCGTCTGGCTCACCACGCCGCCCGTGGTCTGCGAGACGACGAGGGTGGCGTCCGCGCCGCGCGGGGCGCAGGGCTCGGGCGCGCCGGGCATGCACGTCGCCGAGCAGGTGGTCTTGCGGAACTCGTTCGGGTTGGCGCAGGTGGCGAGGTACTTCACCGTGCCGGCCACGCAGCCGCCCGCGACCTCGCCCATGCACGCGTTCTCCACGTAGGTGCAGCTCGCGTCGCACACGCGGGTCTGCGTGCCGCAGAGGCCGCACGACTGCGTGTTTCTCGCGCCGGGGAGGCACGCGCCGGCGGTGGTCTTCTCGCCGGTGCACGCGCCGTAGGCGCCCACGATACGGCCGGCCTCGCAGAGCGCGCGCTGGTTGCCGCAGAGGCCGCAACGCCGGTCGATGGTGTCGTTCACGTTCACGCCGGCGGGGCACGGATCGCCCGGCTTCGGCTTCGTCGGATCGAAGGGCTCGCCGGCGACGCCGCCGTCGGCCGCGTCGGGCGTGCTGGCGTCGGGGGTGGAGGTGTCGGGCGTCGAGGTGTCGGGGACGGCGGTGTCGGGGACGCTCGAGTCCTTCGGCGGAGTGCTCGTGTCGGGCACCTTCGCGTCGACCGGGGGCTTCGCCGCGTCTTTCGGAGGCACGGCCGAGTCGACCTCCGGGGTCGCGTCCGCGTCGTCCACTGTGACTCCTGGAGTGTCGGAGCACGCCGCAAACAAAGCGAGCGACCCCACGACCAGACCAAACCCAACCACCCCTCGTTCGATGCGCATGCAGACCTCCACGGCGGTTTTCCGCCAACGCGCTGGTATAGCCGCGCCTCCCCCGGGTTCAAGGAAGAACGACCACCCCGGCGCCGCTTTTGCATCGCGCGCCCGCGCGGCCGCGCCCGCGTTCGGCCTCCGAACGCAAGAACGCCCCCGCGCGAAGGACTCGGCGGGGGCGCTCTCACGAGCTCAGGTGCGGCGCGCGCTCACGCGCTCGGCCGCGCTCACGCGGCTCAGAAGTGACCGTGGCCCTCGTGGCCGCCGCCGGCCGCGGGCTTCTCGTCCTTCGGGCGCTCCGCGATGAGGCACTCGGTGGTGAGCATGAGGCTCGCGACCGAGGCCGCGTTCTGCAGCGCCGTGCGCACGACCTTGACCGGGTCGATGACGCCCATGCCGAGGAGGTTGCCCCAGGTGTCGGTGGCGGCGTTGTAGCCGAAGTCGTCCTTGCCTTCCTTCACCTTGTTCACGACGATCGAGCCCTCGAGCCCGGCGTTCGCGACGATCTGGCGGAGGGGCTCCTCGATGGCGCGGCGGAGGATCGTGACGCCGAACTTCTGCTCGTCGGTCACCACGAGGCCGTCGAGCGACGACTGCGCGCGGATGAGCGCGACGCCGCCGCCGGGGACGATGCCCTCCTCCACGGCCGCGCGGGTCGCGTGGAGCGCGTCCTCGACGCGGGCCTTCTTCTCCTTCATCTCGGTCTCGGTGGCCGCGCCGACCTTGACCACCGCCACGCCGCCCACGAGCTTCGCGAGGCGCTCCTGGAGCTTCTCGCGGTCGTAGTCGGAGGTGGTGTTCTCGACCTGCGCGCGGATCTCCGCGATGCGGCCCTGGATCTTGTCCTTGTCGCCCGCGCCGTCGACGATGGTCGTGTTGTCCTTGTCGAGCGAGACGCGCTTGGCGCGGCCGAGATCGCTGATGGTGACGTTCTCGAGCTTGAGGCCGAGCTCCTCGGAGATGACCTGGCCGCCCGTGAGGGTGGCGATGTCCTTCAGCATCTCCTTGCGGCGATCGCCGAAGCCGGGGGCCTTCACGGCGGCGCAGTGGAGCGTGCCGCGGAGCTTGTTCACGACGAGCGTCGCGAGCGCCTCGCCCTCGATGTCCTCGGCGATGATGAGGAGCGGCTTCTGCTGGCGGGCGATCGCCTCGAGCACGGGAAGCAGGTCCTTCATGTTGGAGACCTTCTTCTCGCTGATGAGGATGTACGCGTCCTCCAGCGCGACCTCCATGCG
>CAZHGG010000666.1:0-4162 GCA_964531755.1 uncultured Polyangiaceae bacterium | reverse complement strand
CTTAGCGGCGGAGGAGCCCGAACGTGGCGCCTTGAGGATCGGTCAGCACCGACAGCGCGCCACCCGCGCCGACGTCGGTGGGCGGCAGGCTCACGTGCGCCCCGAGCTCGCTGGCGCGCCGCGTGGTGGCGGTGAGGTCTTCCACCTCGAAGTACACGGTCCAGCCGTGATGCAGGCCCGACGCCTCGTAGGCGAGCTCGCGCAGGCCGCCGACCGCGACGCCGTCGCGGATCCACGAGGCGAAGGCTCCTTCACCGCGGGCGCCCCACTCGAACACGTGCCCGTAGAAGAAGCGGGCTCGCGCGGGATCGGGCGCCTGGAGCTCGTACCAGCAGGGCGCCCCTGGCTCGTTGCTCACGATAGGCGTGGAGGTCGGGCGGGGCTCCCACAGGCCCAGCGCGGCGCCCGAGGGATCGAGCAGCACCGCGTCGCGGCCACCGTCGAGCGCCTCGAAGGGGCCCTCGAGCTCGCCGCCCAAGGCGCGGATGTCGAGGGCGCGATCGTCGAGCGCGTCGACCGCCACGTAGGGCGTCCAGCGAGGCCGCATCCCGACCATGCGCTGGAGCACTGGCAGCGCGTGCAGGGACGCCACGGGCCGGCCGCGCAGCTCGTAGAGGAGGTGATGCGCGCGGCCTGGCGCCGGGCGCGTACTCCAACCGAACAAGCCCGAATAGAACGCGACGGCCAAGTCCGGCTCGGTCGCGGTGAGCTCGAGCCAGCAGAACGTGCCTGGCGAGCAGGCCGCGGCGCGCGCGGCGTTGGAGCCGGCGGCGTCGGGCGGCGGCCACGAGGACTGACGCCGGGCGCCGCTCGTGGGAGCCCACTCCTCGAGGCGGGCGCGGTCCACGCTGAACTGGTAGCGGTCCAAGAGCCGCTCGCGCCGCGCGGCCTGCACGACGTCTTGCAAGACGTCCCGCGCGACGTCGAGCGAGAGCAGCTCTTGGCGGGCTGCCAACACGGCCGCGACGGTGGGGCAGGGCTCGGCCCGCGCCAGGTCGAGGAACCAGCGGAAGAGCAGGTTGTAGTCGAGCTGCTCGCAGAGCTGACGTTCGTCGCGGACGCCGTAGAGGGCCATGAGCAGCGTCGCCTTCAGCGCCCACTCCAGGGGGATCTCCCGGGCCGGGCCCCGCGCCTCGAGCGCCGGGAACACAGCCGCGAGGGCGTCGTCGGCCAACGTGCGGACTCGGCGGAGAGGGTGAGAGGCCGGCACGCGCCACCCCGGGCCCGTGACGCGTGTCTCGACCAGCGCGCTCGGCGACACGTCGCCGGCGGAGAGCATCTTCGCCGGCGACGAAGCCTCGACCAGCGCGTCCGGCGGTGCGCTCGTCCTCCGCCTCTCGTCGCTGAAGGGCGGACCGGCGGTCACGCGCGCCTCCTCGTGCCCGCGCCCCGCGCGCGCGAGCTCGACCCGAGGAGCGCGAGCGCGCCAACGTCGCGGATCCCGCGCCCTGCGCTGGAGCGAGGGCCGCGTCGACGGGGTCTACGAGCCGGCGTGGGCATGCCCCACCGTCTACCAGAAAGCGTTGGAGATCCCACCCTGACGAACCACGGCTCTCGGCAAGGCCGGCGCGCCTCGCGCTGCGCGCGCGCCCGTGCTCCCATCGGCGCCAGGAGAACACGCGCCATGCAAGGCCCACCTCGCTGCCTCCGCTGCGGAGGCCACCGCCTCACCACGCCCACCTCGATGAGCTCCGCGCCGGCCGAGCCCCCGTATCTCATCTACAAGTCGCCCGGCGGAGGCTTCCTGGACCAGGGGATCCGCCTGCGTTGCCTGGGCAGCGCGTGCCTCGACTGCGGGCACGTCACCGTCTCCCTCGACCCCGAGTCGCTCCAGCGCGCCCGAGCGGCGGGCCCGCTCTCGCCCTGGTGATCCGGCGCGCGTGCGCGGCCCCTGGACCCGCAGCACCCGCCAGCCGAGCCCCGCGAGCGCGCCGTCGCGCGCGGCGTCCCGCGGCTGGCGGTCCTCGTGGTACCCGCCGTCGACCTCGACGACGAGGCGGACTCTCGTGCAGGCGAGGTCTACAATGAAGGGGCCGATGACGAGCTGCCGTCGAAACGCGAGGCCGGTCTTGGAGCCCGAGAGGGCGCGCCAGAGCACCTCCTCGGAGCGAGTGGGTGAGCACCGCATGCGCCGGGCGCGCCGGCGCGCGAGTCCCCCGTATCGCGAGCGCCTGCCACGAGCCCCACGCGCTCCGCGGCAGGGTGCCGCGCGCACGCCACGAGCTCAGTGGCACCTCCCCCATCCGCGCGCAGGGCGCGGAGCGCCCGAGCACGGGTCGGGGGGAGGTCGGCGCGGGCGAAGCCCGCGACGGGAGGGGGCACAACGGGCATGATGCGGGACTTGCTGCGCCAAGGTGAAGCGCTTCGGTGGCAGCGTAGGTACGCCGAGGCAGCTGCGGTATTCGAGGACGTCGCGCGGCAAGCTCAGGCAGCGGGCGAAGAGGATGCCCTCGCGGACGCGCTGGCCTGGCTTGCGATCGTTCTCGGCCTCGCTCGCGCCTCCGACGAGGATCGTTCGGACCTGCTCTCCCTCCAAGAGCAGGCCCTCGCGATCGACCTCCGGAACCACGGTGACAGCCACCCGCGGGTTGCCGACGGCCTGCGCGCAATGGCGGCTACTCTGGAAAAAATGGGGCGCTCTTCGGAGGCCATCGAGCGCCTGAGCCGCGCCGCGGCAGTCCTCCGTGCGCACGGCAATCCGTCGTTCTGCATGGAGGATACCCTGGCGAGGTTGGAGTCACTGCTTCACGAGCGAGGCGCATACCAAGACGCGATCGACGTGGCGCGCGAGCTCATTGTGGTCTGCGAGCACCTTCAAGACCCGATGCGATTGACAATGGCGCATTTCGCGCTGGCACAAGCTCTCGTCGAAGCGGGTGACGCGCATGGAGCCATCCCGCACTTCGAGCGCGTCTTGGCGTTGGCAGCCCCGCGGATCGCTCAGGGGCGGGCGCGGCGACTTGTCGCTGAGGTGAACGCGTGGCTCGAACGCGCACGCTCGGCCGAACCTGGATAGGAACGCGAGAGGCGATCACAAACTCACCCCTCCATCTCTCCCACCCCCGGTCGCCCTCTCCCGTCGCCCTTGGCCCGCCGAAGAGGGCGCACTTCGCCGCCGTTCTTCGGTGCCTTCGCGACGTCCACCGGGGCGTCGCCGCCGTTCGCGTGGAGGGCGCCCCGCGCCAGGTGCAGCACCCGGTCGCGCAGCTCGGGCGGCGAGAGCACGCGCGCCGCCTCGCCGAGCCCCACGAGATACCGCGCCAAGACCTCGAGGCCCGCGGTGCGGAGCACGACGCGGCTGCCCTCGGCCTCGTTGGTCACCAGCGCGCTGTCGGCGTCGTACGGCATGTGAGCGAGCGCCCAGCGGGCCTCGTCGGCGCGGATCACCACCTCGCACGTGACCGCCGCGCCGTGGCCGCGGAAGCCGTCCATGCTCTCCGCGATGTACGCGGCGAGCGCCTCGGGGTCCACCGCGCGGTACGCGGGCGCCGCGCCCGCGGGCTCGAGCTTGGCCGTGCGCACGCGGTCGGCGCGAAACCAGCGCAGGCTGTCGGTCGAGTGGCAATACGCCACGAAGCGGGGGCGATCGCCGTAGGCGATGTGCTGCACCGAGACCGTGCGCAGCGAGTCGCGCCCGCTCTTCGCGGAGAAGTAGCCCATGCGCACCGGCACGCGCTCGGCGAGGCCCCGCTCGAGGGCGCTGAACACCTGCTCGCGCACGCGCTCCTCCGCGGCGTTCGGCTTGAGCACGATCGCGCCCGGCGCGCTCGCCGCGTGCGCCCTGCCGAGCACCGGGGGGACCAGCTTGGCCAGCACCGCCTCGCGCTCGCGGGACTTCGGCAGGCGAGCCACGAGCCGCGCCACGGTGTCGGCCTCGACGCCCTCGATCCCCGCGAGGCGGGCGCCCGGCGCGGGCCAGTCGCGCGGCACGCTCCAGTACACCTGCGGCGGGTCCTCCTCGCGCTCGAGCGGCACGCCGGCCTCCTGCAGATCGAGCAGCGCCTTGCGGATCGCCCTCACCCCGACGCCGCAGCGGCGCTCGAGGTCCTTCTGGCTCCACGTGGCCTGCTGCAGAAAGGCCACGAACAGCTTCGCGATGGTCTCGGTCCCCGTGCGTCGTCCCATGAGCGAGTCCTGCGTCCTCCAGCGTCATTTCGTGGCG
>CAZHGG010000665.1:0-4167 GCA_964531755.1 uncultured Polyangiaceae bacterium | reverse complement strand
GTGACCCCCGCGCGCCTCGCGCTCCACGAAGACGCCGCCGCCGGCCTGCAGCTCCGCGCCGCGACGGTCGTCGGGTCCTACAGCGCGGCGGCGCGCTACGTGCCCGCCCCGCCGGGCGCGCGCGAGATCGATCTCGAGCAGTCCATGTACGGCGCTGTGCGCGTGCTCGACCGTGGCCAGCTCGGCGCGCTTCTCCCGTTCGTCGAGACCCTGCGCGCGACGCCGACGCGCTCCGAGTCCGGCGGCGGCCTCGGCGACATCAACCTCTCCGCGCGCTACGACTTCCTTCGCGCGCGCGAGTCGGTGGTGGTGCCCGGGGTGGCCGCGCTCGCCGGCGTCACCCTGCCCACCGGCAAGCCCGCGGAGGCCGCGACGAAGGCGTTCGCGACCGACGCGACCGGCCTCGGCGCCGTGCAGGTCACCGGCGGCGTCGCCGCGGAGCAGTCCGTCGGCCCGTGGCTGTTCGGCGTGAGCGCGCTGCTCGCGGTGCGCGCGCCCCGCGCGGTCGGGCCGGTCACGCTCGCGCTCGCGCCTCAGTACTCCGCGCTGGCCTCGGCGGCGTACGCCTTCGCGAGCGGCGCGGCCGTCGCGCTCTCGGCCCTCTTCACCTTCGAGGGCGAGGCGAGCGTGGACGGCGCCCCCGCCCGCGAGAGCGGGCGCCGCTGGATGACCGCCAGCGCGTCGGTCGCGTGGCCGATCACAGGCCAGCTCACCGCGCTTGGGAGCGTCTCTCTCTCCCCGCCCGTCTCGTCGCTCGGCATGAACCAGACCACCACCCTGGGGGCGACCCTGGGCATCCGCTGGGGAGTCTTATGAACCGCTGTCGTCAGGCGCGCTCTCTCGCCGCGCTCGTCTCGCTCGTCTCGCTCGCCGCGCTCGCCGGGTGCGCGCGCGCGCCCGCGCCGTCCGCGCCTCCCTCTGCTCACGCGTCGTTGTCCTCGGCGCGGCTCGTGCCCACCGCGGGCCCGGAGCGCGCGGTCGGGGACGTGCTCGCGAGCGCGCCGTGGACCGTGCTCGTGTTCGTCTCGGCCGCCTGCCCCTGCCTCGACGCGCACAAGGGGCGCCTCGCGGAGCTCGCGAAGGTCTACGGCCCGCGCGGCGTGCAGCTCATCGCGGTCGACTCCGAGGTCGGCACGACGCGCGAGGGCGCGTTGGCGACCTCCCACGCGCTCGGGCTGCCCGTCATGCTCGACCCCGGCGCGAAGGTCGCCGGCGCGCTCGAGGCCGAATACGCCACCTACTCGGTGCTGCTCGATCGAGGTGGCCACGTGGCCTATCGAGGAGGCGTCGACTCGGACAAGCGCAAGCTCCACGACACGGCGACGCCGTACCTCCGCGACGCTCTGGACGACGTCCTCTCGGGCGCGCCACCCCGTCGCGCGGAGGGCAAGGCGCTCGGCTGCATGCTCCGGAAATGGTGACGCGCGCGCCCCCTCCGGGCGTCCGCGCCCGCCTCGCCCGCGCCGCGGTCGTCGCGGTCGCCGCGGTCACGCTCGCGAGCTGCCGGCCTCCCGCGCCCACCCCGACGGCGCCCGCCCACGCGTGGGAGGGCCTGACGCCGCCGGAGAGGCTCGAGGCGATGCGCGAGCGCGTGACGCCGCGCATGCGCGCGCTCTTCGTCGCCGAGGACCCTCACCGGTACGCGCGGTTCACGTGCGCGACCTGCCATGGTCGCGACGGGCCCGCGCGCGCCTACCGCATGCCGAACCCCGACCTGCTGCTCGAGCCCACCCCGTGGAACACCGCCGCGTCCCCCGACCCCGCGCGCGCGCCGTCGGCGCGAGACGCCTTCATGGCCCGCGTGGTCGCCCCCGAGCTCGCGCGCCTGCTCGGTCGACCCGGGGCGGGCTGCTTCGCCTGCCACGCCCGCGAGGAGTGAGCGCCGGGCGTGGTAGTCTGCCGCGGTGGTCCGTCTCCCTACGTCGCCCACGACCTCTGCGCTCGGCTGGCTCGTCGGCCTCGCCGTGGCGCTCTTCGCCGCGCTCCTCGCGCCCCGCGCCTACGCCTTCACGCCGCCCCCGCTCAGCGGAGCCGTCAACGACGCGGCGGGCCTGCTCACGCCCCAAGAGCGCCAGGAGCTCGAGCGGCTCCTCGCAGAGCACAGGAAGGCGCACGGGCACGAGGTGGTGGTCTTCACCGCGCCGTCGCTTGGCGGTGAGACGATCGAGGACGCCGCCTACGCCACGTTCAACGCCTGGGGCATTGGCAAGAAAGACAAAGACAACGGCGTGTTGCTCATGGTGGCCCCGAAGGACCGGAGGCTGCGCATCGAGTCGGGCAAGGGGGTCGGCGGCGCGCTCACCGACGTCGTGTCGAGGCGCATCCTCACCGAGCGCGTGGGCCCCAAGCTCAAGCTGAACAGGAGCTTCGAAGCGCTCCGCGACGGCGTGGCGTCGATCCACTCGGTGCTCCTCGGCGGACCGGTGGTGCCGTCCGGCGAGGACGCGAGCGCCCCGCCCGCCGTGGCCGCGCCCCGCCACCTCGAGCCGCCCGACGTCCCGCCCACGAGCCTCTTCGTCGACACCACCGGCTCCTTCCCGGCCGAGGCCAGGGCGCGGTACCTCGCTGCCGTAGACGCCGCGCAGAAGAAGGGCGCGCCGCTGCTCGCGGTCATCGTCGTCGACGAGGCGCTCGCGCCCGACGCGCCGGTGGTCGCGGGCGCCAACTCGGCCGCGTTCTACCGCGCGTTCCCCGCCGCCAAGGCCATCGCGGTCATCGGGCGTGACGGGCGCAACCTCTACGTCTACTACGACCTCGAGCGCTCCGCGACGACGGAGGCCGTGGCCCTCCAAGACGCCGCCTCGCGGGTCAAGGGCGTCGTCGGCTCGGCGCCTCCAGGCCGCCGCCCCGAGGTGTTCGTCGACGAGGCGATCACGCTGCTCGGCAAGCTCGAGGGCGTCCCCAAGGGGGCCTGGCAAGAGCGCATCGAAGAGCGCAGCGCGTGGTGGGCGGTCCCTTGGGTCGTCGGCATCCTCGCGTTCATCGGGCTCGCGACCTGGCTCGTGGGCAAGCTCGGCCTCTCGGGGGGAGGAGGAGGCGGCAGCGGATCCAGGGAGAGCTCGAGCGGTGGCGGGTCCTCGAGCGGCGGCGGGTCCTCGGGCGGCGGCGGGTCCTCGAGCGGCGGCTACACCGGCGGCGGGGGCTCGTCGGGCGGAGGGGGGGCGAGCGACTCGTATTGACGCCTTGCCTCGCGAGCGCGCGCTCAGAGGCGCGCGAGCGCGGCCCGGAGCTCCTGTCGGAACGCGCGGGCGTCGGCGTGGCGGTCCGCCTTCTCGCGCGCGAGGGCCCGCATGACCGCGGCCTCGAGCGCAGGCTCGACGCCCGGGAGGTGGACGCTCAGCGGCGTCGGAGCGCCTGTCAGCTTCTTGACGAAGAGGTCGGTGAGCCCCTCGCCCTCGTGCGGGAATTTCCCGCTCGTGAGCGCTTCGTAAAGCGCTACTCCGAGGGCGTAGATGTCGCTGCGAGCGTCGAGCGGCTCTCCCAGGAGCTGCTCCGGGGACATGTACGCCGGCGAGCCGCAGAGGCCGCCCGCCATGGTGAGCTCGCTCTCGCGACCGTCTTGATCGGTGCCCGTGCGCAGCTTGGCGAGGCCGAAGTCGCACACCTTCACGAGCTCGCAGGGCCTCCCGTCGTCGTCGCGGTGGGCGACGAGGACGATGTTGTCCGGCTTCACGTCGCGGTGGATGACGCCGACGTCGTGCGCGAACGCGAGCCCGCTGCAGGTCTGGATGCCGATGTCCACGATCTGCCGCTGCGTGAACGCGCGCCCCGAGCGGAGCATCACCTCGAGGCTGTCCCCGTCGAGCAGCTCCATCACGAGATAGAGGATGCCGTCGGGCTCCTCTCCGAAGTCGAGGACGCGCGAGATGTTCTGGTGCTCGAGGCGGCTCAGCGTCTGCCCCTCGGCGCGGAACCGCTTCACGAACTGCTCGTTGCCGCGGTTCTCCTGGTGGAGCACCTTCACGGCGACGGGGCGGTTCAGGCTGGTGTGCATGGCGCGGTACACGACCGCCGTGAGGCCCCGCCCGAGCGAGCGTTCGACGGCGTACTTGCCGGCTCCGATCGTCTTGCCGGAGAGATCGATCGACTTCACCGCTTGGGGTTTCGGGGCGCTCTTGGCGGGCGCGCCCGCGGCGGGCGGCGGCGCGGCGGGCGCCTCACGCCCGG
>CAZHGG010000664.1:409-4170 GCA_964531755.1 uncultured Polyangiaceae bacterium | reverse complement strand
TGACGACCCGCCCGTTCGACCGCCGCCGCTGCCTCGCCCTCGGCCTCTCGGCCGCCCTCGCCGCAGGCTGCACCCTCAGCGTCGAGCAGCCGCAGATCCAGGTGCAGAGCATGGAGTTCACCGGGGTCGGCGGCCAGGGCCTCACCTTCCGGGTGACCTTCATCGCCTACAACTCCAACACCTTCACCCTCCGGCTGCGCGACCTCAACGCGCGGCTCATCCTCGAGGGCAACGACGCGGGCTCGTCGGTCACCGTCCTCGGCGCCGAGCTCCCGACGGGCCGCTGGGTCCCCATCGCGGCCAACGTCGTCGTCCCCTGGGCCGGCGCGCCGCAGTACCTCATGACGGCCGCCGCCAACCCCAACGTCAACTACACCCTCGACGGCCACGTCACCGTCGAGCACTACCTCTCCATCCGCGCCCCCTTCCAGACCAGCGGGACGGTGCCCCGGTCCTTCTTCCTCGGCGGCGCGGCCACCACCATCAACTCGATGATCAACTCGGTGCTCCCCGGCTTCGGCGGGGTGCAGGTCCAGTAGCGACACACGACCGCCGCGTCGGCCTCCAGTCGGCAGGGGCCTCGGCCGTTGATGCAGGTGTGTCCGCCGCGCCTATTTTCCTCCCGTCATTTCCTCCGCCTGCCCGAAATCAAGGGAAATCTCGCGCACAAAAGGCCCTCTCTTCGAACGTTCGGCGGGGGTTGTGGCGACCGGCAAGCTGGGCCATAGTCGCCGTCCTTGCGCTTAACCCCGAGCCGTACGGCCACAACTCCGCCCCGCTGAGAGGTGACATGACGCAAGACAACCCGCGGCCCTCGATCCCTCCGTCGCAGCAGAACTGGATGGGGGGGGCGGTCTTCATGACCGGCGCCGCGCTCCTCGGCGGCGCCCTCGCCCTCACCTCGGCGCCCTCGGGCGAGTCGGTGATTCGCCAGGGCCGCCGCGCGATTACCTACGCGATTCACTACATGCCCCAGGCGGCAGGCTCGCTCTCCAACGTCGCGCCCTACCGCGCCCCTCGCCCGGCGCCCGCGGCGGCCCCCTCCCCCGCGCCCACGGCGCGCCAGCGCTCGGTGTGGGACCGTCCCATCGCCGAGGTGTGGCCGGGCCGCAGCGCCTGGACGCCCGCCGTGGAGGACGACTACGGGCGCTTCGTCGCGGCCATCGGCCAGGGCTTCGCGTCGCGCCGCTGCTACCGCCTCGACGACTGCCTGCTCAACGCCGCGGTGAACCCCCTCTTCACGGCGGGCGATGTCCGCCTCGGGCTCCACCCCGACTGCGCCGACCTCGCGTACTCCCTCCGCGCGTATTTCGCCTTCAAGCGCGACCTCCCCTTCGGCTGGGTCCGCGCGATGGGCGGCGACGGCGGCGACCCCCGCTACCTCATGCACGGCACCCCCGTCGCCTGGTCGCAGTGGAACCGCTACGCCACCCCGCGCGAGGTGCTCACCGAGGTGCCCAACCAGGTCCACTCGGGGATGTTTCGCCTCTCGGCGAAGGTGGAGGAGGGCGACACCTACGCCGCCCGCATCGACCGCGCGACGGTGCGGCCGGGCTCCAACTTCTACGACACCGACGGCCACGTGCTCGTCGTCTACGAGGTCGACGCCGCCGGCGAGGTGTACTTCATCGACGGCCACCCCGACGGCTCCATCACGCACAAGCGGATGAACCACACGTACATCGCGGGCACCGCGCGCTGGGGCGGCGGCTTCCGCAACTGGCGGCCCCTGTACGTCGACAACGGCACGGTGCTCCGCGCCCGCAACGCCGACCTCGCCGCCCACGACCCGCGCACCCAGTACGAGTCTGCCAACTACGTCGTCGCCGGCGCGCCCGTCCGCTACGACGCGTGGGTCCGCAGCCGCCTCGCCTCACGCTGACGCGCCGAGCACCCGCGCGTAGAGCCCGTCGCCTCCGCCCCCCGCCGCTGCCGCCCGCAGCCTCCCCCAGAGCGCGCCCGCCGTCGCGAGGTCTGCGCGGGCCTTCGCCGCGAAGCCCGCGAGGTCGCCGACGCGCGCGTCGCCGAAGGGGAAGTACCGCACCGGGCGCCCCTCGGCGGAGGCGGCGATCCACTGGACGACGGCCTTGAGCGCCGGGTCGCCGAGGAAGGCCCCGCAGCCCCAGTTGCCCGTCGCCACCGGGAGCATCCGCCCGTCGCGCGCGAAGCCCGCCCGCGCCTTGCCCAGCTCGCGCAGCATCGACGCCTCCGTATACTGCGCCGCCGCGTCGGCGCGCCGGTAGTCCACCGCGTCGATCGCCACGAACTCCACGTCGGGCGTCCCGTCCGCCGCGCGCGCCACCGGGTCGCGGAAATCGCCCCCGTAGGCGAGCTCGTAGGCGTACCCGCGCGCCGCCGAGAAGCGCTCGGCCCCGCGCATCACGATCGCCTCGTCGCTCAGCATCTTCGGCGACACGATCATCGCCGCGAGGTGCTCCGGCGCCACGGCGAAGCGGATCTCCTCCTGCACGCAGCCCCCGCGCAGCACGCCCCCGCCGAGGTAGGCGTTGGCGAAGTCGACCTGGCGGTGCGCGGCCGCGTCTTCGATGGCGCCCGAGGTGTCGACCGTGAGGGGCGTGAGCGGCGATGCGTCGCCGAGCCACACGAGGCTCGTCGGGGCCGGGGCCACCACGCGCTCGACTTCGAAGCGACCCTTCGGCGCCCGCTCGGCGATGCGGTCGAAGTACGCGAGGACGCACCGGAGCTTCGCCCGCTCGTGCGCCTTCTCGCTCGCGAAGAGGCGGTGGAAGTCGAGGCCGTTCCACCCGGCGCCGGGCTGCGGGAGGGTGCCGAGGCACATGTGGGCGACCCAGGCCGCGACGGCGCCGCGCCCGATCGCGCTCTTCGCCGCGACGCCCTGCGCGTGGAGCGGAAGCTCCGGGGGCTGCGCGCCGTACACGAGCGTCTGCGCGTGCCGGAGGAGCGACGGGACCACACGTTCGAAGAGCCGGGTCGAGAAGCCGGGCTCCTCCGCGGCGAGGTCACGCAGCGCGGTGAGGGGCACGTCGTCGCCCGACACCCGCTGGCGGAGGCGCGCGAGCTCCCCGAGGGTCGTCGGGCGCTCCGCGAGGGCCTCGCGGAGGGCGAGGCAGCGGGTGGGCGAGAAGGGGCGGTAGCGGTCGGCCATGCCGCAGGATACCCCGCGGGTCAGGGCGTGTTGGCCTGGAAAACCCGTCGCCTCACGCGTCGCGGAGCCGTGCGCGGGCGCGCATGAGGGCGAAGCCGAGGAGGTTGAGCCCTCGCCAGCGCCGCGGGTCTCCGGCGTCGGCGTGGTTGGCGGCGAGGCCGATCCCCCACACGCGGTCGAGCGGCGACGCCTCCACGAGCACCGCGTCCCCGGTGCCGAGGAGGTGGGCCCGGAGCGCCTCGTCCTGGGAAAATTTCGCCACGTTGCCCTCGGTGACGAGGTCGAGCCGCCGCGCGCGCCAGAGCCCCTCGTCGAAGCCCCGCACCTTGCGGCCGAGGGCCTTGATGGTGCCCGGGTCGTGCGCCGCGAGGATCTCTGCGAGCACCTCCTCGTCGCCGAAGAGCCGCGCCTTGCCCGCCATCATCCACTGCTCGGCGTTGGCATAGGAGACGCCGTCGACCACGAAATCTCCCATCCACCATTGGGAGAAGCAGGCGTCGGTGGTGCGCCCGTCGGGGGAGGGCGTCCCCCGCCAGAAGAAGCGGTAGTCGAAGCGCTCGCCGCGCTCGACCGCGGCGACGAGGGCCGGCCCGACGAGGACCATGGCGCGCGCGGGTAGCGCGAAACCACGGGC
>CAZHGG010000664.1:0-399 GCA_964531755.1 uncultured Polyangiaceae bacterium | reverse complement strand
CCGCGGTGGTTGAGCCCTCGCCCGCGCCGCGGGTCTCCGGCGTCGGGGTGGTTGGCGGCGCGGCCGATCCCCCCCACGCGGTCGAGCGGCGACGAGGGCCGGTACGTCGGTGACCATGGCGCGCGAGGGTAACGCGAAACCACGTGCCGTTCGAGAAAGGGCGGTTCTCGAACGGCACGTGGTCTACCCGCGGCGCGTCGCCACGACGCGGAGGACCGTGCTGTAGACCCCGACGTCACGGGCGAGGGAGCGGATGGAGAAGAACGCGTCGAGGGCCGCGCGCACGTCGGGCTCCGTGAGGTAGCGCGTGTGCTCCCGCGCCGCCGCCCGCGCCCCGTCGAGCGCGAGCCCGAGGGCGCCCCGCGGGCCCACCTCGCGCAGCACCGCGGGCGAGAGGGA
>CAZHGG010000663.1:0-4171 GCA_964531755.1 uncultured Polyangiaceae bacterium | reverse complement strand
GGCGAACGCCGCGAGCACGGCGGGCGCGACCAGGGCGGCCAGCGCGGCCAGCGGCCGGGAGGGGGCGAGTCGGCGAGGGGAGCGGGGCATCGAGGGTCCTAGCAAAGCGGTCCGCCGGACCAAGCAACGATTGTGCCGAGCGGCGGCGGCGGGAATCCGGCGGGAATCCGCCGCGGTGGGGTGAGGGCGGGACGGGCCGTCAGGCAACGCACGGGTCAGGGTGTGCCTCCCTCCGCGCCAGGGCGGGCGCGACGGCGCCAGAACGCGCGGCCGACGAGCCACGCGATCGCGGGGAGGTGCCGCCAGCGGAGCTTGCTGGTCTCGTCGCCGTAGCTCGCCTCGACGGGCACCTCGACCACGCGGAGCCGGCGCACGGCGAGCTGCCCGAGGAGGTCGTTCGGGTACCCGAACCCGGGCCACATGGCGTCGAGGTCGAGCGCGGCGCACGCCTCTCCCGAGAGCGCCGTGTAGCCGCACTGGCTGTCGTGGATGGGCAGCCCGGTGGCGGCGGCGGTGAGGCGCGAGAAGACGAGCGAGCCGAGGTAACGATCGCGCGGCATCTGGGCGATCGAGGGGCGAGCGAAGCGGTTTCCCTTCACGTAGTCGGCGTCGCCGGCGGCGATGGGCGCGACGAGGGCGGGCAGGTCGGCGGGGCTCATCTGGCCGTCGCCCGCCATGACGACGAGGGCCTTGCGCTCGCCAGGGTGGAGCGCGGCGCCCGCGCGGTAGCCGGTCGCGATCGCCGCGCCGACGCCGCGGTTCGTGGCGTGGCGGAGCAGGCGGACGCGCCCGTCGACGGCCTGGACCTCCCGAGCCACGCGCGGCGTGCCGTCGCGGCTGGCGTCGTCGACCACGAGCGCGTCGTCGACCCACGGCGGTAGCCCCGCGAGCATCACGCGGAGGTGGCGCTCCTCGTCGTAGGCGGGCACGACGACGACGACGCGGATCCCTTGAAACATCCCGCCGGTGCTATCGGCCGCCCCGGGCGCGCCGTCAACCGCGTTGAGGGCCCGACGCGGAGCGCCCGGGCGCGAAGCCGGGCCGCGGCGTCGCGGTCATGACACCCATTCGTCACAGCCCACGCGCCTCGAGCGCCTACACTGCGCGCATGGCGAAGATCCTTGTCATCGAGGACGAGGCGGACATCCAGCAGGTCCTCGAGTACAACCTCCGCGACAAGGGGCACAAGGTCGTGGTGGCGGGCCGCGGCGACGACGGGCTCCGCGCCGCGCGCGAGAAGAAGCCCGACCTCGTGCTGCTCGACCTCATGCTGCCGGACATGTCGGGCACCGAGGTCTGCCGCCAGATCAAGGCCGATCCCTCCCTGCGCGGCACGCAGGTCGTCATCCTCACGGCGAAGGGCGAGGAGATCGATCGCGTGGTGGGCTTCGAGCTCGGCGCCGACGACTACGTGGTCAAGCCCTTCAGCGTGCGCGAGCTGCTCCTGCGCATCCAGGCCATCCTCCGGCGGGGCTCGCCCGAGCCCACGGCCGACGCGGAGATCGTCTTCGGCACGCTGAAGATCGACCGCGACGCGCACCGCGTGTGGTCGGCCGGCGAGGAGCTCGAGCTCACGGCGCTCGAGTTCAAGCTGCTCGTCACCCTGTACGACCGCAAGAACCGCGTCCAGAGCCGGGCCACGCTGCTGAGCGACGTGTGGGGGATCGAGGCCGACATCACGACGCGCACCGTGGACACCCACGTGAAGCGCCTGCGCGAGAAGCTTTGCGTGTCGGGCGACTACATCGAGACCGTGCGCGGCGTGGGCTATCGCTTCGCCGCGTCGCCGGACGACGCGAGCTAGCCCCCTTGCGCAGCGGCGTTCGCGGGCGGCTATTTCCCCTGTCGTTGGCGCTCTTTGCGCTGTTCGGCGCGGCCACGCTCGCGCTCACCTCGAAGCTCACGGGCGGCGCGGCGCTCGCGGCGCTCGGGGGCGCGGCCGTGTGCGCGGCGGTGGTGTCGGAGGCCTCGGCGCGGGCGGCGCTGTCGCTCGTGCGCCCGCTCACCGAGGCGGCGCGCCGCATCCAAGAGGGCGATCTGAGCGCGCGAACGCTCGGGGCCCACGAGCAAGAGGAGTCGCGTGAGCTCGGGCAGGCGCTCGACCAGCTCGCCGCCAACCTGGCGCACACCCTCCGCGAGCTGCGCGAGGAGCGCGACCTCTTGAGCGGCGTGCTCGAGGGCATGCAAGAGGGCGTGATGCTGCTCGACTCGGCGGGCGACGTGGCGCTCATGAACCCGGCGTTCCGCGAGATGCTCCTCGTGCGCAGCGACATGGTGGGCGTGCCGCTGCTGGAGGTGGTCCGCCACGCCGAGCTGAAGGAGCTGTTCGACCGGGCGCGCAAGGTCCGGTCGGCCTGCTCGGGCGAGGTGGAGGTCGGCGGCATCAAGCCCCGGCGGCTGCTCGTGCGCGCCTCGTCATTCGAAGGCGCGGGCGGCGGCGTGCTGGCCGTGTTCTTCGACGTGACCGAGATCCGCCGGCTCGAGTCGCTGCGGCGCGACTTCGTCGCGAACGTCTCGCACGAGCTGCGCACCCCCGTGACGGCGGTGCTCTCGGCCGCCGAGACCCTGCGCATCGCGCAGCGCCGGGATCCGGAGGCCGCCGAGCAGTTCCTCTCGATCATCGAGCGCAACGGCGAGCGCCTCCAGCGCCTCATCGAGGATCTCCTCGACCTCTCGCGTATCGAGTCGCGCGAGCTCAAGCTCAAGCCGGAGCTGCTCGGGTTCCGGGCCTTCGCGCAACACGTCGCGACCCTGTTCAAGGAGCGCGCCCAGAAGAAGGACATGCGCGTGCTTGTCGACGTCCCCGACGGCGTCGAGGTCTACGCTGACCGCCGCGCGCTCGAGCAGGTCGTGACGAACCTGGTCGACAACGCCGTGAAGTACTGCCCCGACGGCTCTTCGGTCACGATCGGCGCCACCCTCGACGGCCCGCTCGCGCGGCTCACGGTGAGCGACACGGGCCCCGGGGTGGAGGCGCAGCACCTTCCGCGCCTCTTCGAGCGCTTCTACCGCGTCGACCCCGGGCGCTCGCGCGACGTGGGCGGCACGGGCCTCGGCCTGGCGATCGTGAAGCACCTCTCGGAGGCGATGGACGGCGGCGTGAAGGTCACGAGCGAGCCGGGGCGCGGCATGTGCTTCACGGTGAGCCTGCCCGCGCAGAAGATCACCCCGCGCGAGCGGCCCTCGAGCCGGGCGCTGCCGTGAGGGCCTCGGTCGCTCCGGTCACCCAGCGCGTCGCGGCGGCGCTCCGCGGCCTCGCGCAGGCGGCGTGCGCCGCGCTCGTGCTCACCGTGGCGGCGATGGTGCTCGCGCTCGCGCTCGGCGCGCGTGGCACGCTCGCGTCCGAGGGCCTCCGGTTCCTCTCGACCACCACCTGGGACCCGGCGGCGGGGCGCTACGGCGCGCTCGTGGTCCTCGGCGACACGTGGATCACCTCGGCGCTCGCGCTCGCGCTCGCCGTCCCCGGCGGCCTCCTCGTCGCCCTCTACGTGACCGAGTTCGCCCCGCGGACGCTGCGCGGGCCCCTCGCGTCGCTGCTGGAGGTCCTCGCCGCGGTGCCGGGCGTCGTCTACGGCCTCTGGGGCGTCGCGGTCCTCGTGCCCGCCGTGCGCGGCGCCCTCGCGCGCGCGGGCCTGGGCGCCTCGCCGACGAGCGGCTTCGGCGTGCTCACCGCCGCCCTCGTGCTCGCCCTGATGGCGCTCCCCACGATCACGGCCGTCATGCGCGACGTCATCTCCTCGGTGCCCGCGTCGCTGCGCGAGGCCGGGCTGGCGCTCGGTGGGACGAGGTGGGAGGTGGTGCGCCACGTCGTCTTGCCGCACGCCCGCGCCGGCCTCTCCGCCGCGGTGATGCTGGGCCTCGGCCGCGCCCTGGGCGAGACGATGGCCGTGTCGATGGTGATCGGCGGCCGCGCGCCCTCGACGCCCTCGCTCTTCGCGCCCGCGCACACGGCGGCCAGCCTGCTCCTCGCGGAGCTCGACGGCGCCACGGGCGCGCACGCCTCGGCCCTGAGCGAGCTTGGGCTCGCGCTCCTCGTCACGACCGTCGCCTTCAACCTCGGCGCCCACGGCGTCGTGCGGCGCACCCTCCGGCGGCGCTCCGCGGGGCTCTCGACCGGCCCGTCCGAGGGCGAGCTGGGGGAGGCGCCATGAGCCCGGGCGCGCCCAGCTCG
>CAZHGG010000662.1:0-4178 GCA_964531755.1 uncultured Polyangiaceae bacterium | reverse complement strand
CCCTCGCACGCGGGCGCGGGCGCGGGCGCGGGCTCCGCGGAAGGGGGCGCCGACGGCACCTCCCACGCGGTGGGCGGCGGGCGCGGCGCACGCGGCGACGAGTCCCCACCGCGAAAATAGCCACACGCGAACAGCCCGAACCCGAGCAGCGCGAGGCCCAGCAGCCCGCCGAACGACACGACCCCACCGACGAGCACGGCGAGCACGCGCAGCAGGGCGCCCCGCGGGCTCGGGCGACCGCCCGCGTCGACGGCGCCCTCGGGTCGGCTCTCGCGCATGCGCCATGGTACGCCACGCCCGCGCGGGGCGCACCTAGGCGCCGCTACGCCCTGCGCAGCACGAGCTCCACGGCCATGCCCTCGACCTCGCAGGCCTCCACGTGGGCGCCCGCGCTCGCCGCCGCGTCGCTCGGCGACGGCGCGAGCTCGATCGACGTCGCGAGCACGTCGGCCGCGAGCGCGCCCTGGTGCTTGCCGAGGGCCTCGAGGAGCGCGGCCGGCGCGTGCACCCGGAGGGTGATCCGATCGGCGAGGTCGAGCTTCGCCTCTTTCCGTGCATTCTGCACGCGGTTCGACACCTCGCGCACGAGGCCGAGCTCGCGGAGCTCGTCGTCGAGGCGCGCGTCGAGCACCACCACGCCCGCGCGCCCGCCCGCGGCGGCGAAGCCCTCGCGCGCCTCGAACGCCACCTCGACGTCCTCCTCGAGGAGCGTGACGCCCGCGCGCTCCACCGTGCCCACGTCGCGCAGCGCCGCGAGCAGCGCCGCGGCGCCCGCCGCGTCGAGCGCGCCGAGCGACTTCTTGAGGAGCTGCGCCTCCTTGCCGAGGCCACGCTGCCCGAGCGTGCGGAAGTTGGGCTTCAGCTTGTACGAGACGAAGCGCTCGACCTCGGCGTCCTCGACGAACGCGACGCCGAGGACGTTGAGCTCGTCTTGGATCATGGCCGCTCCCGAGCCGGCGAGGCTCGCGCGGAGCTTCGGATCGCCGAGCACGAGGTGCGCCACGCGGAGGGGCTGGCGGACCTTGAGCTTCGCCGAGGTGCGCACCTGGAGGCCGAGGCTCACGAGCTCGCGCACGGCGGCCATGCGCCGCGAGAGCTCGTCGTCGACCAACGTCGGATCGGCGGCGGGCCAGTCGGCGAGGTGCACGCTCTCCGGAGCGCCCGCGTCGACCCGGCGCACCAGGTTCTGGAACATACCCTCCGCCGCGAACGGGACGAAGGGAGCGAGCACCTTCGAGAGGGCCACGAGCACCTCGTAGAGCGTCGCGTACGCCGCGCGCTTGTCGAGGTCGCCCGCGTCCGGCGCGGCGGCCCCGCTCCACGGGCGCCAGAAGCGCTCGCGCGCGCGCCGCACGTACCAGTTGGAGAGGCCGTCGACGAGGTCGGTGAGGTGCGTGGTCGCGCCGTGCACGTCGTAGGCGTCGAGCGCCGAGGTCACCTTCGCGAGCGTGGCGTGGAGCGCGCTCGTGATCCAGCGATCGAGCTCCGAGCGCGCGGCGACCGGCGGCGCGCCGTCGGCCGGCGAGAAGCCGTCGATGTTCGCGTAGAGCGTGAAGAACGCGTACACGTTGCGGAGGCGCACGAGCGTCTCCTTCTGCGTGGCGCGCACGTTCGAGAGCGAGTGGCGCGTCGAGCTCCACGGCGGGTTCGAGGCGTAGAAGAACCAGCGGAACGCGTCGGCGCCCGGGGCGGAGGCCGCGGGATCGCGCACGACCACCCGCTCGGTCTCGGGCAGCGTGGGCACGTCGATCACCTTGATCGCCTGGTCGGCGGCGGGCGCGACGCCCAGGGCCTCGCGGTCCTCCCGCGAGAGCAGCGCGGCGCGGCGGCGGAGCTTGGCCTTGGCGACGACCTGGACCTTCAGCGACAGCGCGACGTCGGGCGCGCCGGCGCGGAACACCGACACCTCACGCCCCTCGACGAGGTCGAGCCCCTCGAGGTCCTCGCGGCTCAGGTAGACCGTGCCCTTCGGGGGCGAGTGCTCGCCCTCCGCGGCGACGAGGAAGTCCATCTTCACGTCGTCGAAGATGACGTCGGGCGGCGTGTAGTTGCCCTTCGACTTGGACTCCTTCTTCCCCTCCTTGTCGCACACGTGCCCGAGCACGATGCACGACCGGTACGGGTGCGGGAGCGACTCGGCGGCGAGCCCGAGGCGCGCGCGGGCCTCCTCGTCGAACACGAGCGTGGAGATCATGAGCAGCGAGTAGAACCAGCCGCGGGTCTGATCGATCGCCTCGGAGATGAAGTCGGCGGGGAAGCTCTGCTTGAACTCGGCCTCGCCCGCGTGCGGGAAGCCCCACTGCGCGAACGGCATGCAGCCCGAGTCGAACCAGCAGTCGATGACCTCGGGCACGCGGCGGTAGGTGCCCTCCTCGCCGGGGTTCTGCCAGGTGACGGCGTCGACCCACGGCTTGTGCACGAGCAGATCGTCCGACAGGGTGGGATCGGCCTCTTTCGCCGCGTGGAAGCTGTCGAACGCGCGCGGGTTCTTCGCCAAGATCTCCGCGACGCTGCACGGCGCCTCGAGCTTGCCGGTGACGTCGTTCACCCACACGTTGAGCGGCGTGCCCCAGTAACGCTCGCGGGAGAGCGCCCAGTCGACGTTGTTGTCGAGGAAGTCACCGAAGCGGCCGTCCTTGATGTGCGGCGGGAACCAGGCGACGGCCTGGTTGTTCGCCTTCGCCTTCTCGATGACCGAGGTCGTGCGGATGTACCACGCGGGCCGCGCGTACTGGATGAGCGGATCGGAGTCGGCGCGCCAGCAGAACGGGTAGTCGTGGCGGTAGGTCTCGGCGAGCACGAGCTTGCCGCGCTGCTTGAGGTCGGCCTGGAACTCTTTGTCGCAGTCTTTCACCCAGCGGCCCGCGTACGGCGCGAAGGCGTCGACGAACGTGCCGTCGGGCTTCACCGCGCAGAAGAGCGGCAGCGCGGGCTCCTCGGCGAGGAGCTTGCGGTGCACGAGGTGGTCGTCCTCGCCGAAGGCGGGCGCCACGTGAACGACGCCCGTGCCGGCGTCGAGCGTGACGAAGTCGGCGGCGAGCACCTTCCACACCCTCGCCGCGGAGGGGAGCGCGGCCTCGGCCGCGTAGAGGTCGTACGGCGGCTCGTAGGCGAGCCCCACGAGGTCCCGCCCGGGCAGGCTCGCGAGCACGACCGGGGCGTCGACCTTGAGCTTCTTGGCGAGGCCCTCGAGGAGGCCCTCGGCGAGCACGAGCTTGCGGCCGCCCAGCTCGGCCACGACGTAGGTGAACGACGCGTTCACCGCGGCGTACATGTTCGACGGCAGCGTCCACGGGGTGGTGGTCCACACGAGCAGGGAGGCGCCCTCGAGCGCGCCCGCGCCCGCGTCGCCGCCGGCACGCAGCGGGAACGCGACGTACACGCTCGGGTCGTCGACCTGCTTGTAGCCCTGCCCTACCTCGCCCGAAGAGAGCGCGGTGCCGCCCTGGGCCCACCACCACACGACCTTGTGCCCCTGATAGAGCAGACCTTTCTTGAAGAGCTCGGAGAGGGCCCACCACACGCTCTCGACGTAGCTGCGGTGGTAGGTGACGTACGCCTTCTCGAGGTCGACCCAGAAGCCCACGCGCTCGGTGAGCGACTCCCACTCCGACGTGTAGCGGAACACCGAGTCGATGCACTTCTTCACGAAGGGCTCGACCCCGTAGGCGTCGATCGCGGCCTTGCCGTGGATGTGCAGCTCCTTCTCGACCTCGACCTCGACCGGCAGGCCGTGCGTGTCCCAGCCTGCCTTTCGCGGCACGTGGTAGCCGCGCATGGTCTTGTAGCGAGGGAAGAGGTCCTTCACGACGCGCGTGAGCACGTGGCCGTTGTGCGGCAGCCCGTTCGCCGTGGGCGGCCCCTCGTAGAACACCCACGTCCCGCGCGTGGCGGGCCGCGCGAGGCACTTCTCGAAGACGCCGATGGAGCGCCACAGCGCGAGGATGTCGCGCTCTTCCTTGGGGAAGTCGAGCTCGGCGGGCACCTTCGTGAAGACGGGTTCGGTCATGGTGATCGAGGGGTCTTAGCGCCTTTTCACGCCTTCATCGGCCCAAAAGTAGGGCGCGCCACGCCGACGCACGGCGCGCGGCGCGCGGCGCCGCCCGAAGTAGCCAGGCGCCAACCCCCTGGAGTCCCCATGACCCCCGAATTCCCCCACGCCGAACCCGACCGCATCC
>CAZHGG010000661.1:0-4185 GCA_964531755.1 uncultured Polyangiaceae bacterium | reverse complement strand
TGCCGCCGCCGGCGCCCCCCCACGTCCGCCGGGGCGACCCCGACGGGGCGGTCCATGTGCCGAGCGCGGCGGTGGACGTTCCTCCGCCGCCGACCGTCCCCGACGCGGCGGCTTCGCCTCTCGATGCGGGGCCCGAGGCGGCGGTCGACGCCCCGGCGGTCGACGCCTCCGACGCGACCGCGGAGGAGCCCGCGCGCCGCCGCCACCGCCGCCGTGACCACTGAAGGTACGGCAAAAGACTACAAACCGTCGCCCCGGTGAGGTAAAGGCCCCGGCCAAGCCCCGCGGCGCCCCTGTGCGCGGAAGGGGACATAAGGAGCGCATTTCCGGTGGAGAACCTGTCGTTTCAGTCCATGGGCGTGGGAGCGCTGGCCCTGGTGGTCGCGTTCTTCTTCTACGCCCGCGTGAAGGCAGCCCCCGAGGGCAACGAGGCGATGGCCCGCATCGCGCGGTACATCCGCGAGGGCGCGATGGCCTTCCTCGTCCGTGAGTACAAGGTGCTCGCGGTGTACACGGTGATCGTGTTCGGGCTCATCGCCGCCGGGCTCGGCGTGAAGGCCGCGGGGGCCTTCGTGGCGGGGGCCTTCCTCTCGCTCCTCGCGGGCTACATGGGGATGAAGGCCGCCACCTTCGCCAACGTCCGCACCGCCGAGGCCGCGAGGAGCTCGGGGATGCCCGCGGCGCTCGTGATGGCCCTCGACGGCGGCGCGGTGATGGGGCTCTGCGTCGCGGGCCTCGGGCTCATCGGCATGGGCGCCGTGTACCTTCTCTTCAAGGACTCCGACGAGCTGGGGCCCGTGAGCCACGCCTTCGCCGTGGGCGCGAGCTCCATCGCGCTCTTCGCGCGCATCGGCGGCGGCATCTACACGAAGGCCGCGGACGTGGGCGCGGACATCGTGGGCAAGGTGGAGGCGAACATCCCCGAGGACGACCCCCGCAACCCCGGCGTCATCGCCGACAACGTGGGCGACAACGTGGGCGACATCGCCGGCATGGGCGCGGACATCTACGAGAGCTACGTGGCCGCGGTCGTCGCCGCCATGGCGCTCGGCCTCACCATCCCCCAGGCCCAGCTCCAGCCGCTCGCGCCCGCCGAGACCGACGAGGTGAAGCTCCGCGTCATCGCGGTCGCGCTGCCCCTCCTGCTCGCGACGATCGGCCTCGTGGTGTCGGTCATCGCCATCTTCATCACCCGCGCGATGAAGAACATGCCCCCGGCGCGCGTGCTCCGGCTCGCCCTCATCCTCCCGCCGTTCCTCGTCATCGGCGCGGCCTTCCCGGTCCTCGGGAAGCTCGGCATCAGCCAGACCGCGGTCATCGTCCTCGCGGCGGGCGCCCTCGGCGGCGGCATCGTCGGCCTCATCACGGACTACTACACGTCGATGGGCCCCATCGACCGCATCGCCAAGGCGTCGCTCACGGGCCCGGGCACCAACGTCATCTCCGGCCTCGCGGTGGGCCTCGAGTCCACGGCCATCCCGCTCCTGACGGTGTGCATCGCCGGCGCGGTCTCCAACCACTACCTCGGCCTCTACGGCATCGCGCTCTCGGCGGTTGGCATGCTCGCCGGCACCGCCATCGTCATGACCGTCGACGCGTACGGCCCCATCGCCGACAACGGCGGCGGCATCAGCGAGATGAGCGGCCTCGGCAAGGAGGTGCGCGACATCACCGACGAGCTCGACGCGGTGGGCAACACCACGGCGGCGGTCGGCAAGGGCTTCGCCATCGGCTCGGCCATCCTCACGGTGGTCGCGCTCTTCGCGGCCTTCAGCATGGAGGTCAACGCGGTCCGCAAGGCCCACGGCGGCAAGGACCTCGTGCTCCAGCTCACCGACGCGAAGGTGCTCATGGGCATCCTCTTCGGAGCCATCCTGCCGTGCCTCGTGGGCGCCGCCACCATGACGTCGGTGGGCAAGGCCGCGGGCGCCATCGTCGAGGAGATCCGCCGGCAGTTCCGGGAGATCCCGGGCCTGCTCGAGGGCAAGCCGGGCGTCGAGCCCGAGCCCCGCAAGATCGTCGACATCGCCACCACGGCCGCCATCAAGGAGATGATCCTCCCCGGCGCCATCGCGGTGCTCGCGCCGGTGGTGGTCGGCGGGCTGTTCGGCGCCGAGCTGCTCGCGGGCATGCTCGCCGGCTCGCTCGCCGTCGGGGCCACGCTGTCGCTCATCATGGCGAACGGCGGCGGCGCCTGGGACAACGCGAAGAAGTTCATCGAGAAGGGCGGCCTCCCCGGCCACAAGAAGGGCTCCGACGCGCACAAGGCCGCGGTCGTGGGCGACACCGTCGGCGATCCCTTCAAGGACACCTCCGGCCCCGGCATCGCGATCCTCATCAAGGTCATGGGCGTCGTCTCGCTGCTCATCGCCCCGCTGATCGCGCTGCGCTAGTCGCTCGCCAGTACGCTCCCACGGAGGCCGCCCGCACCGCGAGGCGGCCTCCTGTGTTTTTTGTCACGACGCTGGGACCAAACAGGTGGTTGACGGGCGCCTGCGGCTCGCCGAAGGTGCGCGCGATGGCATCCAAGAAGACCGAGGCGGTTCGTGGGGCGAAGCTCGTGAAGAAGGCGCTGGCCGCCGCCGCGGAGGTCGACTTCCTCGCGAGCCCGGCGCCGATGGCCGCGTCGCTCGCGAAGAAGATGGTGCTCCCCAACGGCGAGCCCCTCTCCGCGGGGATGAAGGCGCTGCTCGTGGTCGACACCGACTGGCTCGGCGTCGACTTCGACGACGAGGAGGCGGAGCTGTCGGGCATGTCGCTCGAGGACGCCGTGGAGGAGGCGTTCGGCGAGGAGGCCGTGGCCGCGTTCGCCGAGGCGTACGACCTGCTCCCCGAGGAGGTGGTGTATTTCGACGGCGACGTGTCGAGGCCCGCGTGTCTCTACTGCGGCGTGGCCGACGACGAGGGGGAATACCCAGTCATTCAGATGATTTGGGACAACGGGGTGGCCAGGATCGGCGGGTTCGTGCCCTTCGACGTGTGGGTCGCCCAGGAGCTCGGCGCGCTGCCGCGCGGCGCCGAGCTCGGCGACGTGCCGGCCGAATACGCGACGCTCCCCGCCGCGAGCGCGAACGCGAACGCCGACGGGCGCGTGGTGTTCACGCCGATCGCGGGCGAGCCGATCGCCCCCGAGTGAGAAAGGTGACGCAGCGTTAAGGTCCCTGTGGGTTGCGGCCGATGGAGGCTCCGGTCGATGCTGGCCGGCATGAAGATCATCACCCGTGCCCTCACCCTCGCCCTCCCCCTCTGCGCCTGGCTCGCTTGCGGGGGCGTCGCCGCGACCGACGCCGCGCGGCAGGTGTCGAGCGCGTACTGCGAGAAGATCAAGACCTGCGTCGGCGACGCGACGTTCACCACGACGTACCCGACGGGCGTGCCCGGCTGCGTCGAGAAGGGGCAGGCGGCGCTGCCGGCCGACGCGAAGGACAAGAACTCGCCCTGTGGCCAGTCGGAGATCGACACGTGCGTGAAGGACATCAAGGCCGCGACGTGTCCCGCGAACAACGGCGTGCCGCCCCTCCCCGCCAGCTGCGAGAAGTGCTGAGCGGCGCGCGGCGGGAGCGTCAGCGCGCGCCGAGCGCGAGCCCGCCCAGGAACGCCACGTAGCTCGCGAGCAGCGCGGCGCCGGCGAGGCGGCTCACCGCGGGGCGCAGCAGGACGCCCGCGCCCGCGAGCGTCAGCGCGCCGAGCGCGGCGAGGTCGAAGCGGAGCTCCGCGAGCGGCTGCTCGATGCTCCCCACGAGGCCCGCCGCGCCGAGGATGAGCAGCGAGTTGAAGATGTTCGAGCCGATGACGTTGCCGATCGCGACCTCGGAGTGCCCGCGCCGGGCGGCGAGCACCGAGGTCGCGAGCTCGGGCAGCGACGTGCCCACGGCCACGATGGTGAGGCCCACGGTGTGCTCGCTCATCCCGAGCAGCCGCGCCACGCCGCTCGCGCCGTCGACGAAGAGCTTGCCGCCGCCGAGCAGCGCGAGCAGGCCCACGAGGGAGATGCCGACCAGGCCGCGTTGGCTCTTCGGCCGGGGCGCGCCCGCGGTCTCCGCCGCCGACTGGACGGCGCCGAGCGCGGCCCTGTCGAGGCGCGCCGCGCGGAGCGTGAGGGCCGAGTGGAGGAGGGCGCCAAGGAGGAGCAGGCCGCCCTCGAGCCGGCTGATGCGCCCGTCGAGGAGCACGAGCGGCACCGCG
>CAZHGG010000660.1:0-4186 GCA_964531755.1 uncultured Polyangiaceae bacterium | reverse complement strand
GGGCGCGCCCGGCTTCGCGGGGGTCGTGAGCGGCGCCGGTGCGGCGAGCGCGACCTCACGGGTCGCCCCGGGCGCGCGCATCGCGCTGGCCGCGGGCGCGGCTGCGCTCTCCGACGGCGCGTTGGGGCCGAGCTTGACCCCTGTGAGCTTGGGCCACGCGATGCCCACGACCAGACCGATGGCGGCGATGACCCCGACCCGTGACCACGGCGGGCCGTCGTGCTCAGGGATCTCGACGACGACTGACTCGGCCTTCTTCATGCGAACTGCCCGGTTCGTACCACGACGGCGGCGTCGCGGGCCAATCTCCCGCTGTGGATACGCCGCGACGGGGTGGGCGATTCCGGCGCACGCGGCCGGACGAGGCGCGCGCTCAGCGGAGCGTGATCGCGAGCACGAGGTTGCCGCCCTGGAACGACTGCCCAGCGACGAAGAAGGTCTGGCCGACCGACGCCGACACGCGCAGCAGCTTCAGATAGGACGCGCCGCCGGCCTGGCTGATCGAGGCCGACAGGTCGTGCCGGTGGTCCGGAGTGAGCCCGGAATAGGCCACGAGCAAGTCGCGTCCGTTCGGCAGCTTCACCGGGGCGTTCTTGCCGCTCTCGAGCTCGAGGTCCTTCTTGTCGAGGAGCCGGTAGGTGTTGAACGCGCTGAACGGTGGCACCTTGAGGCGGGACACGTCGCCGATGCGAGGGTCGTACGAGCCGGGCTCGGGCCCCTTCGTGGCGTGGATGACCATCACCTCGACACGCACCTTCGGCGCGCCCTCGGCGCGCGCGCCGCGCACCAGCGCGCCGGTGCCGGCGACCGCGGCCCCGAAGAGCGCAACAGAGACCAGGTGCCTTCGGGTCAACACGCGCATCACGGGGCTCCCTTATCGTCGATCCAGACCACGACACTGGAGGACACGTTGGCCCCCGCTGGCAAATAGAACACGGACACCTGGCTGGTCTCGTCGGAGTCGATCGCCCGAACCTCCACGCCCTTCTCGGCGCCCGCGGGCTCCACGGCCGACGGCGTGGCCAGCGCGACCGGGCCCACCGCGGGCGCCTCGTGGCGGGCGCGCGCGTAGAAGAACGTGGCGGCGGCGAGGGCGAGAGCCCCGACGGCCACCGCGACCTGAGAGGTGCGAGCGCGACGCGCCCGCGCCTCGGAGAGCGAGCGAACCGGCGCGCCTGGGGCGGGCGCTTCGCTCGCGCTGGCCTCAGTCGCGGCCGGGAGCGCGGCCGGGAGGCGTGCCATGATCCCCACGGCGAGGTCGATGGATGGCGCGGGCCGGAGCGCGTCGGCGGCCACCACGGCGTGGCCGAGCACGGCGAGCGACTCGGTGAAAGCGCGCGCCTCCGGGGACCGCGCGAGCAGCGCGAGCGCGGCCTCGTGCTCGCCTTCCCCGAGCTCGCCGTCGGCGAGGGCGGACAGCAGCAGGTAGTCTTCGTGGGAGAGGCTCACGCTCCACCTCCGTCGCCCGCGTCGATCTCGGCCTCGCCCTCGGCGACGCCCCGGACGCGCTCGACGCCGTCGACCTGCTCCGCGTAGCAGTCGGCCAGCGCCCGCTGCAGCTTCTGCCGGGCGTGAAACAGCCGACTCATGATCGTGCCCTTCGACACGTTCATGGCCTGCGCCATCTCCTCGTAGCTGAGGCCCTCGATCTCGCGCATCACGATGACCCCCCGATGGTACGGAGGCAGGGCGTCCAGCGCCGCTTGCACCCTCGCGGCGATCTCGCGGCGGCGGACGACCTCCGCTGGATCGGCGCCCTCGATGTGGGCGACCAGGGGGAAGGCGCCGTCGGCGGCGTCCTCGGCGTCGACCCGAGCCGGCTCGAGCTCCACGAGCTGGCGCCCGGGCTTGCGAATGAGGTCGATCGAGAGGTTGGTGATGATGCGGTAGAGCCAGGTGAAGAACGACGAGCCGCCCTGGAAGGTGCCGAGGCCCTTGTAGACCCGCAGGAACGCGTCTTGGACGAGCTCGCGGGCGTCGTTCTCGTCGCGCACGAGGGACAGCGCGATCGCGAACGCACGGCGCTGGTGGCGCTCGACGAGGCGTCGGAACGCTTCCCTGTCACCCTGCTGGGCTCTCGCGATGAACGCACGGTCTTCCTCGGCTTCCTTGATACGGGCTAACTTGGCGTTTGACGCGCTCGCTGGCTCCGTATTCAGCCGAGTTGCCGGTACCGGCGGCCGGCGCCCCGCTTGCCCTCCTCCGCTCCCCCCTCCGTAGGGCGCGCGGTCCTGCGGGGGCTCCCCCGCGGCGACCATGCCGCGCGACGACTCCTCCCCGCTGCCGGGGGTCTCGGACGACGACACGGACATGCTTCAGTGGCCACAGTAGTACGTTTCGCGCGCGGAAGCCGCACGAAATACCGGCCGCCCCCGCTGCCGCCCCGCGCCGCGAGGCTTACTTCTTCGCGAGCTCGACGTACCGCATGCGCACGTCGAACAGCACCTGCGAGAGCAGGCGCTCCTCGTCGCCGGTGAGGTTGCCGCGGGTCTTCTCCTCGAGGAGGGCGAGCAGGTCGATGTCCTGCTTGGCGAGCGGCAGGTTGCGCTCGACGCGCCCGTCGTCGGGGTGAGGCGCCTCACCGAGGTGCATGAGCGCGGAGTGGCTGAGCGAGAGAATGAACGTGGGCAGATCGATGAGCGGCAGCTCGGGGTCTTTTTCCTCGGTCACGGGCGACTCAGCTCGGCTCTTCGGCGGCGTCCTGCTCGTCGTCGTCCTCGGCCTCGGCCTCGTCGCCGGCCAGGGCGGGCTGGGCCAGGGTGACGGGCTCCGAGGCGTCCGCGAGGTCGGGCAGCCCGGCGAGGAACTGCTCGACGTCCTTCTCGCTGAGGGCGCCGCTCTTGAGGTTGCGGTCCCGCACGCGGATGTCGAGGTCGCTCGGGCTGATGGTCTTGTTGCTCATGCTCTGTTCTCTTCCGGTGGGGGGAGCCCTAGGCCGTAGTCAACCCAGGGCGGAATTGCAAGGGCGCGGGCCGCCCCGAGCGCTCAGTTCTCGAGCTTCTTGCCGAGCTGGACCAGGGACGGGTCGTGCCCGCAGTCGGGTCCGTGGACGTGGGCGGAGTCCTCCGCCTCCTCGAGCTCGCGCGCCGCGGCCTCGATCTCCTCGGTCGTCGCCGGGCGCAGCTCGCGCACCGTGACGGAGTAGATGAGATCGGTGCCGGCGAGCGGGTGGTTGGCGTCGACGACAACCACGTCGTCGCGGACCTCGACCACGTGCATGACGGCCTCGTCGCCGTCGGGCGCCTCAGCGATGAACTCGTCGCCGACGGCCACCACCTTGGGGTCTGGGAACTCGGCCCGGTCGACCTCGAGGACGAGCTCCTCGTCGTGCTCCCCGAAGGCCTCGGCGGCGGGGACGTGGATGTCGCGCTGCTCGCCCTTCGCGAGCCCCTTGAGGCGCACCTCGAGCCCGGGCACGAGCATGCCGTAGCCGTGCACGTAGCGGATGGGCTCCCCGCCCTCGGCGTCGCTGCGATCGACGACCTCCCCTTCGGAGTCTTTCAGGACGTAGTCGAGCACGACGAAGGCGTTGGCTTGAATGGTGGTCATGGGCGGTTCTCGGGTGTTTCGCGGTCGCGTGAGAGGCTAGCCGAGCGCAGCGAGCTCGTCGGGAGAGCCGATGTAGCCCAGAATCGCGCTGGCGGCGACCACCAGCGGGCTGGCGAGGTACACCTTGCCCGGGCCGCTACGTCCGGGGAAATTCCGGTTGATCGCGCTCACCGTGACCTGGTCGGGCGAGTCGCTGACGCCCGGGCCGGCCTTGATGCACGCCCCGCACGACGGGTCGACGAGCTCTGCGCCGGCCTTGGCGAAGATGTCGAGGTAGCCCTTGGCCTCGGCGTAGCGGCGGATGTCCTGGGAGCCGAACTGGAGGTAGAGGTGGACCCCCTGCTTCACGGAGAGCCCGCGCGCCGCCGCGGCGCCGAGCACGGAGGCGTACATGTCCATGTCGGCCTTCTTGCCGCCGGTGCACGAGCCGCCATAGGCGATCTGCACCGCGACCTTGCCGCCTTGCCGCGCGTCGAGCTCCGCGAGGGGCACGCCGTTGCGGGGATCGCCCGGCGTGGCGACCATCGGCTCGATCGCGCCGAGGTCGACCTCGAACGTCGCGAGGTAGCTGGCGCCGGGGTCGGCCCGCACTATGCGCGCCCGCACGTCTTCCGCCGCGAGGCCGCGCTGGGCGACG
>CAZHGG010000659.1:0-4192 GCA_964531755.1 uncultured Polyangiaceae bacterium | reverse complement strand
CGCCGCAACCGCCGTTGCCCCCGAGCGTACCGCACCCGCGCGAGATCGAAGGCGGGCCGCGCCGCGGCGTACCGCCCCCGCCGACCACCGAGTGGTTGCCCCCGCAGAGGAGGGGGCGAGATACCGGGACGTTCTCGACGCCCTGCACGCGCGGGGCGGTGAGCGCGCCCCACGGCCGGACCGCGGCGAGCGCGCGCTCGACCACGCAGGGCGAGGGGCGCGGCGGCAGGCGAGGGGAGGAGGTCGGGCCCACGGGGCGAGCCAGCGCGCCCCGAGAGGCTCAGCGGAACGCGCGCTGGAGCTCGCCCGCCGCGCGGAGGCCGGAGAGGCCGCCGCCCTCCATGAAGCCCTGCCACGAGTAGAACGAGTCGGTGGTCTCGCCCGCGAAGAAGACGTTGTCGACGGCCTTCGCCGCGTTGCCCTCGATGCGCGTGAAGTACCCGGGCGCGTTCGCCGTGTAGCTGCCCTTGGTGTTGGGATCGCTCGGCCAGTGCTGGAGGTGGGCCACGTAGGCGCCGCCCGCCGTGCGGCGCGCGAACGCGCTCGCGCCGGGGTAGGCCATGTCGAAGTTCGCCAGGAAGCGCGCCGTGTCGGCCTGCGTGGTGGCGGTCGAGAGCGAGCTGCCCAGCGCGCCGCCCGTGTAGTCGGTGATGACGCCGCGGGTCGCGTCCGCGGTGCTCGGGCTGGTCTCCCAGGTGGTCTGCAGGTACGGCAGATCGCTGTAGGCCGCGCCGCTGCCCGGCAGCCACGGGCGCCCCGTGAAGCCGACCATGAGCTTGGCGTTGGTGCCGTACACGGTGTTCGCGATGGCGTAGACCTTCGAGGCGGGCAGGCCGAGGCTCGCGTCCAGGGCGACGTCGCGCAGGAGGTTGAACGGCAGCGCGAGCACGACCGCGTCGTGGGTGGCCGTCACCGTCCTGTTGCCCTCCTTGAACGTCAGCACGACGCGACCGTCCGAGGCCTTGCGCACGCCGACGAGCCTCCGACCGAGGCGAATCTGCCCGGGGAGGCGCGCGGCGAGGCCGTCGGTGATCTGCTGGTTGCCGCCGACCACGTGGAAGCGCTCATCGCTGAAGTTGCCCCAGAGCCGCAGCTTGCTCTGCCGTGACGCCTTGGCGAAGAGGAGGAACGCGAGGCAGCTCTGCGCGTCGGTCGCCACGCCGTACTCGATCTCGTAGGCCACGTTGAGCAGCTTCTTGATCTGCGGGGGCGCGCCGCGCGAGTCGAGGTATTCGCGCAGGCTCAGGTTGTCGAGCGCGGCGTCGTCGGCGGTGAACGCGTCGGCGGTGGGGAAGCCCACCTTGCGGAGATCGTCGCGCATCGCGTCGACGAGCACGCGGTACTGCTCGACCATCGTCGCCTCGCTCACGAGGCCGCCGTCGAAGTGGAACATCGTCTCGCGCGCCGGCTTCGCGACGTCCTCGAGGGTGAGCCCGAACTCGCGCGCATAGCCGATCATGGTCTTGTGCGGCGTGTCGATGAGCTCGCCGCCGCGCTCGACCACTTGACCGGGGAACATGACGGGGCCGGCGAACGCGCCGCCCATGGACCAGATGCGGCCGCCCACACGATCGGCGGCGTCGTGGAGGGTCGCCGCGATGCCCGACTTCTTGAGCTCGTAGGCGCACGAGAGGCCGGCGATGCCGCTGCCCACGATGCCCACGTCGGTCCCGAGCTGCCTCGCGGAGGAGGCCGCGCGCCCGAGGCCGGGGGCCGCGTCCGTATCCGCTGCGCACCCGGCGACGAGCGAGGCGCCGCCCAGGGTGGCCGCGCCCATCGCGAGCGCCTGCCGCCGGCTCATCCGGTGCGCGTGGGCGCGCTCGACCGCCTCTTGCGCGGGGCGGCTCGAGCGGGCGACGAACATGGTGTCGAGCAGACGCGAGAAGAGGGGGGTGCGGGCCATGGGCATCCTTTCCGGTGAAGGTGGGCGACGCGGCGCACATGCAAGGATCGTGCACACATTGTGGCCATCGCAACTCCATGGAA
Source organism: uncultured Polyangiaceae bacterium (assembly GCA_964531755.1). GTDB lineage: Bacteria > Myxococcota_A > Polyangia > Polyangiales > Polyangiaceae > JAAFHV01. The sequence goes on along the minus strand of CAZHGG010000659.1, from coordinate 2,206 downwards.
TCTCGAGGGCAACGGGCCACCAGCCGGTGCAACGGCGATCCAGGTGAGCTACGCCTGCACCAGCCGAGTCGACCTCACCTGCTCCCGTGGCACAGGCGCGCCAATGGAGGCCATCGTGTGCCGTTCGGCGCGCCGGATGGTAGGCAAGCGGTGGATATTCAAGCAACATTATCGTGGCGCGGGTCGTGCTTGTCTCGCGGCATGCGCACCTTCGCCGCCCGGGTCTCGGCCCTTGCCTCCGTCTCCCTGCTCTGGCTCGCCGCGTGTGGCGGCGCGGTCGAGCCCGCCCCCCAAGAGCCGCCCGCGAGCCCGCCGTCGCCGACCACCCCGGCCCCGCCGCCTGCGTCGTCCACCTCCACGCCAGCTCCGCCGCCGGGGTCGTCCACCTCTACGCCGCCCGTGCCGCCAACGTCGGTCGCGAGCGGCGCGACGCGGCTCGTCGTGAGCACGGGCGTCCTCGGCGGCGTGGGGTGCAACTCCGAGCGTTTCGAGCTGACGGTGGCGACCCAGGAGCTGGTCACGTTCGGCTGCCCGCCCGGGTCGGGGGAGCCGGGAGGCCCGCGGGTCGATCCCGTCGAGCAGCGCCGCCGCGTCCTGCGCCCAGAGGACTCCCGGACGATCGCGGCGGAGCTCGAGCGCCTGGTCGAGGTGCCGATGCCCACGATGTGCCTCTACGACGGGCGCGCGTACGCGCTGACCGTGGAGCGGGGCGGGACGACCACGCGCTACATCGATGAGGACTACAACTGCCTGCACGACAAGTCTGCAAAGTACACGCGCTCGCTCGCGGCGCTCACCGGCCTGCTCCGCGCCGCGCCCTGAGCACCTCTCCAAGGGCCAGGCGCCGCCGGGGCCCGCCTGTGGCATGGTGCGTCGCCATGCCGATGCCCGTGTCCCCGCTCGATGTCCGCCGCGCTCACGAGGCGATCCGCCCGCACGTGCGCCGCACCCCGCTGCTCTCCGCCGACGCGGGCTCGCTCGGCGAGGCCCGCGTGACCTTCAAGCTCGAGCTCTTCCAGCACGCCGGCTCGTTCAAGACGCGGGGCGCGTTCCGGTCGTTGCTGTCGGGCGCCGTGTCGAGCGCGGGCGTCGCCGCCGCTTCGGGGGGCAACCACGGCGTCGCGGTGGCGTACGCCGCGCGGCGGCTCGGGCACGCCGCGACCATCTTCGTCCCCGAGATCGCCTCCCCCGTGAAGCTCGCCGCCATCCGCGCCCACGGCGCGACGGTGGTGATCGGCGGGGCACGCTACGCCGACGCGCAGCTCGCCTGCGACGCGCACGCCGCCGCGTCGGGTGCGACCGTGGTGCACCCGTTCGACGCCGCGCCCACGCTGGAGGGGCAGGGCACCGTGGCGCTGGAGTGGGACGAAGATCAGGCGCGGCTCGGGCTCGAGCCGCTCGACACCGTGCTCGTCGCCGTGGGCGGCGGCGGGCTCTTGGCGGGGATGGCGTGCCACTGGCTGGGCGGGCTGGGCGGGCCGGGCGGGCTGGGCACGGCGCGCGGCGTGAAGCTCGTCGGGGTGGAGCCCGAGGGCTCGCGGTGCCTGCACGCGGCCCTCGAGGCGGGGCGCCCGGTCGACGTGCCCGTCGAGTCGATCGCGGCCGACTCGCTCGGGGCTCGGCGGGTGGGAGCGCTCGCGTTCGAGGCCGTGCGCGCCGCGGCGAACACGGGGGCGTACGTCGGGGCCCTCGTCACCGACGCGCACATCCGCGAGGCGCAGGAGCACCTGTGGCGCGCCTACCGTGTGGCGGCGGAGCCCGGGGGCGCCGCAGCCCTCGCCGCGCTCCTCGGCGGGCGCTACGTGCCCGCGCCCGGAGAGCGCGTAGGCGTGCTCGTGTGCGGGGGCAACGTGGCGCCCGCGACCTTGGGCTGAGCGCGCCTGATCGCCCTCAGTCGAGGCGAAACTGCACGGTCCACCGCATGCGCACGCGCACGGGCGCGCCCGCGCGTTGGGCGGGCGTGAATCGGTATTGGCGCACGGCGGCCAGGGCGCTCTCCGAGAAGCCGTAGCCCGCGGGGCGCACCACGCGGGCGTCCGCGACGCGGCCGCTCGCGTCGACGATGAGCTCGAGCCCCACGTCGGCCTCGACCTGCGCCGCGCGCGCCGCGGGCGGATACGCGGGCGGGGCGGCGGCCACGACGCGCGCCGGAGACGAGACCTGCGATTCGGCGAGCACCGCCTCGGGCGAGCCCGCGATCCCCTCG
>CAZHGG010000658.1:0-4197 GCA_964531755.1 uncultured Polyangiaceae bacterium | reverse complement strand
CCGCCGCGGAGGCGCGGCTGGTACATGTCCCTCACGGTGATGATGACCGGGCTTATCCACTCGATCGTGCGCATCTCGAGCGGCTTCGGGAGGTAAGCCGCGATGTTCTCGAAGGCGGGGCGCCCCTCGATGCACACGGTGTCGAAGGTGAACTCCTCGCCCTCGATGAACTCCTCGCAGATGCACTCCGGCACGCCGCGCATGCGCGGGATGAGCTCGTCGAGCTCCTTGTCGTTCGTGGCCTTGTACGTGTTCGCGCTGCCCGCGCCGTCGATGGGCTTGACGATGACCGGATAGCCGATCTCCTCCGCGGCCGCGCGGATCTCGCGCTCGCCACGCACGCGGCGCGACTGGGGCACGCGGAGCCCCGCCGCGCGCACGCGGTCCTTCATGAGCTGCTTGTCGCGGAAGCCGCGCGCCGTGTCGACGCTCATGCCGGGCATGCCCCAGCGCTCGCGGAGGCGCGCCGCCGTGACGACCAGCGGCTCCCAGTTGGTCACGACGCGGTCGATCGACTTGCCGCGGAGCCACCGCGACACCCGCGCGATGACGTCGTCCTCGTCCATGATGCGCGGCACCTGCAGGTAGTCGCGCAGGTAGGGTCGCACCGACGGCGGCACCGCCTCGCGCGGGGTGTCGGCCACGCCGTACACCTCGGCGCCCACCTCGGCGAGGCCGCGCGTGTACTGCTGCATCTCCGGGGGATAGAGGGGCGCAAGGAAGACGACGCGCATCCCGTGGGTGTACCACGGCGGCGGGCGCGCGGGCCCGCCGATGAAGGGCCGGCCGCCCCGCAACATCTGCGCGCACAGAGCGCGTGGGCGCGCGTGGGCGGCGCCGGAGGCGGTTGACGCCGCGGCCCTCGGCGGACCACCCTGCGCGCCATGCCTCGCAACATCGTCTTCGTCGCGCCGTTCCCGGCCGAGACCACCATGCGCTTCCTCCGGGCCGTCGCCGGCCTGCACGACGTGCGGGTCCTCGGCGTCGTGCACACGCCGCCCCAGGGCGCGGACGCGCGGCTCTACCACGACGTGGTGCGGGTCTCCGATCCGCTCTCGGGCCGCGATCTCCTCGAGGCCGTCGAGGTGCTGCGGCGGCGCCACGGTCAGCCGGCGCGGATCGTGGGGATCCTCGAGGCGCTCATGGTGCAGCTCGCCGAGGCGCGCGCGGCGTTCAACGTGCCCGGCACCTCGCCCCGCACGGCCGACCTCTTCCGCGACAAGGCGCGCATGAAAGACGCGCTCCGCGCCGCGGGCCTGCCCGTCGCGCGGCACAAGCTCGCCACCTGCGAGGCCGACGCCCGCGCGTTCGCGGCCGAGGTCGGCTACCCCATCGTGCTGAAGCCGCCCGCGGGGATGGGCGCGAAGGCCACGTTCCGCGTCGCCTCCGACGGTGAGCTCGCCGCCGCGCTCGCGGGGCTCGGGGTGTCCGCCGCGCAGCCGGTGCTCGCGGAGGAGTTCCTGCGCGGCCGCGAGTTCAGCTTCGAGACCATCACCCTCGGCGGCAAGCCGCGCGTGTACTCGCTCTCCCACTATCTGCCGAGCTGCCTCGAGGTGCTCGAGAACCCGTGGATCCAGTGGTCGTGCCTCTTGCCGCGCGACATCGAGGGGCCCGAGTACGACGGCGCGCGCAAGCTAGGCTTCGCCGCGATCGAGGCGCTCGGCCTCGACGACGGGTTCACGCACATGGAGTGGTTCCAGCGCGCCGACGGCAGCCTCGCGATCGGCGAGATCGCCCAGCGCCCGCCCGGGGCGAACATCTCGCGCATGACCGGCCTCGCGCACGACATCGATCCGTACCGCGGCTGGGCGCGCGCCGTCGTAGACGGCGAGCTCGACGCCCCGTGGGACCGCAAATACGCGGTCGGCTGCGCCTTCCTCCGAGGCATGGGCCGCGGCCGCGTGGTGGGCGTCTCCGGCGTGCGCGAGGCCCACGCCGCCGTCGGGCGCCTCGTCGTCGAGGCCGAGCTCCCCAAGGAGGGCGCGCCCAAGAGCGACGGCTACGAGGGCGACGGCTACGTGATCGTGCGCGATCCGAGCACCGAGGTCGTCAAGCGCGCGTTGAAGACGCTCGTCGAGACGATCAAGGTACACTACACGTAAGTTCCGCCCGCCCCGAGCCGCCCATAGCGGGGGGGAGAGTGAGGGGGGAACGCCCTCACAAGCTCCGCCCCGAGCCGCCGATAGCGGGGGGGAGAGTGAGGGGGGAACGCCCTCACAAAAATCCGAACCCTCGGCGAGAGGGCGAGAGGGCGAGAAGGCGAGAAGGGCGAGAGGGCGAGAGGGCGAGAAGGGCGAGAGGGCGGAACGGGCGAGAGGGCGAGCAGGCGAGAGGGCGAGAGGGCGAGAGGGCGAGAGGGCGAGAGGGCGAGGGGACCTGCCTGGTCTTTGCAGGCTGCGCGGGTCATCGTGGCGTGCGGCGCCGCAGGACCTTGCGATCGCGACGGCCATGCAGCACGGCGAACACTTGCACGGCGTCCGTCTCGTGTCGGAAGTAGACGAGGTAAGGGAAGCGGCGATCCGACGCAGCGTCCGGTAGACGATCGGAAACGACTGTGGCATTCGAGCGCCCGGTCGAAGGCCGCGTCCACTTCGCCTACGAAGTCGTCGCCGAGGCCGACGCGCTTGGACTCGTACCAGCGGAACGCTTCGAGGATGTCCGCTTCCGCCTCGTCACGAAGGACGAGGATCACTTCGAGCCGAGGATCCGCGCCCGCGCCTCGGACCACGGAACGAACTTGCCCGCGCTCGCGTCGTCGAGGCGACGGTCGAGCTCCTCCTCGTGCCACTCCGGCAGCGGCCCCGTGTGATCGAGCTCGTCCCACAGCTCGCTGAGAAGGTCGAGCTTCTCGTCATCGGGAAGACCGCGAATGGCCGCCGCAAGCTCCGGGCGTGTCATGACGAGTGAAGGATAGCACGTGAGCGTCGGACCGGCCGCCTCGTGGATCGGGAGCGTGCCGGAACGATGGCGATCGCGTCGAGCATGCCCGGCAGGGTGGCCGCCTCCGAGAGGTGCGCGAGGGTGGCGCCGATCGCCGCCGACTCGGGCGAACCGGAGCGAACCCCACACGCCGTCATCCGCACCCGGAAGCGAAGCGTCAGGCGAACGATTCGGGCCACTCGCCGGTCTCTGCCCACCGTCGAAGGTCCTCCGGCGACACATCGATCGCCGGCGCGGTCTCGTCCTCGCGGATCTCTTCGGCCGTCTCTGGCGAGGCGAGGAGCGGCGCGTCTATGAGGACGGGACCCATGCCGACAGTCAGCCACGCGGCCGGCGAACGGGCGAGGGCCGTCGGCCTCGACGCGTGACGCGCCCGCGCTCGGGGCCGGCCTTCGGCCCTGCGAGCCGAGGCTTCACGGCTTGATGCCCCCCGAGAAGGCGAGAGGGCGAGAAGGGCGAGAGGGCGAGAGGGCGAGAGGGCGAGAAGGGCGAGAGGGCGAGAGGGCGAGAGAGGCGAGAGGGCGAGAGGGCGAGAAGGGCGAGAGGGCGAGAGGGCGAGAAGGGCGAGAAGGGCGAGAGGGCGAGAGGGCGAGAGGGCGAGAGAGGCGAGAGGGCGAGAAGGGCGCGGCGCGGCGTGGGTTGGGGCCCGCGGGGGACGGGTTGGGCGCGGGCTTTTCAGCGTGTCGGCGTCCTCGGCGGCGTCAAGGGTGCGCGCCTTCGGCGCCGCTTCGCGCCCTTGACCTCGCCTGCGGGCGCCGACGGGCGGGACGGGCGAGCCCGCGCTCACGCGGCGCTCGAACCCACGAAAGGCTCGTCATGCTCACGATTTACACCATCGCTCTCGAACTCCTCCGCGACCTGCGGCCACTGCTCGCCAACATCGACCGTCGCGATCGCGACCTCGGGCGGCAGGTGCGGCGCGCGGCCACCAGCGTCATCCTCAACATGGGCGAGGCGTCGGGCTCGTACGGCGGCACGCGGCGCGAACGGTACCGCTCGGCGCTCGGGTCGCTGAGCGAGGTGCGCGCAGGGCTCGACGCGGCCGAGGCGCTCGGGTACCTCGACGCATGCCCGCGGGACGCGCGTCGCGGCGTCGCGCGCGTCGCGGCGGGGCTCGTGAAGCTAACCGCGTAGCGGCCCCGTGACGGCCCCGCTGGCCGAGGCTTCCCCACGCCTTGACGCCTTGACGTTTTGACGCCCTTACGCCCTTACGCCCTTACGCCCTTACGCCCTTACGCCCTTACGCCCTTACGCCCT
>CAZHGG010000657.1:0-4206 GCA_964531755.1 uncultured Polyangiaceae bacterium | reverse complement strand
GGGTCTTGGGGGGCAGCGGCGGCGGCGGCACCGCGGCGGGCGGCGGGCGCCACGCCGGGGCCTCGGCCGGGCGCTTGAAGGTGAGGGTCTCGGCGCCGCGGGCCTCGAGCGTGAGGTCGCGCTCGTCACGGTAGCCCTCGGCCTCCACCACGACGTGGTGGGCGCCCGCGCCGAGGAGCACGGACGTGGGGGTGCGCTCCGGCAGCGGCGCGCCGTCGACGTAGACGCGCATGCCGGGTGGCTCCGACTCGACGCGCAAGCGCGACGCGCGCGCCTTCAGCTGCGCGGCGGCGACCGCGGCGGCCGTGGCGAACTCGCCCCGCTCGCCCTCGTCCGCGATGTACCGCTCGTAGCCGTCGACGGCGGCCTGCACGTGCCCGAGGCGCTCGTCGCAGAGCGCCAGATTGTAGACGATCACCGGCGCGTGGTGGAGCCGCTCGGCCTCGGCGAACTTCTGGCGTGCGCCGAGGAAGTCGCCGCCCTGGTAGAGCTTCACGCCCTCCTGAAAGAGCCCGCGGGCGCGCTCGACCTGGGCCGCCTGCGACTCGTCCGAGCGGGCGACACGGGGCGTGACCGCGCTCCCGCACGTCGCGGCGAGAAGGAGCCACGCCGCCGCGCGCCGGCGGGCGGAGCGCGCGCCGACCACGCCCCTCGCACTCACCCCGCTCACGCGACCGACCACGCCTGGAAGCTAGCAGGCGCGCCGCGCGTGGGACCGAAAAACGCGCGCTGATGTCAGCGGCGCGGCGCTACTTCTCGACCTTGCAGTCGAGGTCCTCGCTGACGAGCTCGCCGCCCGAGGCGCCGGCGTCGCGGATGTAGACCACCGTGAACCCGCCGCCCGGCTTGGCGAACAGGCGCGCCTCGGACGCCTTCTCGTCGTCCTTGGAGACCGCGTACGGGCGCCCCTGCGAGCGGAAATCGGCGCCGATCGGCATGACCTCCAGCGTCCCCTTCCCCTTGTCGACGTCATCGAGGTAGGCGATCCAGCGCTGGCCCTTCGCGTCACGGAGGAACTCGGGCCGCGAGGCGGTGTGCGCGGCGTCGTCCTCGTCGGTCACGTTCGTGAAGCCGGCGGGCAGCTTCTCGCCCGAGATCCGCATGCCGCGGAGGGTCATCACGCCCCTGCCGGTGGCCTGCGCAGCCACGAGCACGCTGTCGGCCCCGTCGCGCGCGAGGTCCGGCATCTGGAAGGAGCCCGGGTAGGTCTTCGGCGCCCCCTTCGCCTTCTTGTCGTGGGTCATGAACGACGCGACGAGCGAGCCCCCGGTGCGCGCGGCCACGAAGAAGGACCCGTCCGCCAGCTCGTCGGAGATGGGCGTGTCGTAGTCGACGCGCTTGAACGGGACCGCGTGCATCTCGGTGGCGTGCACGAGGGTCTCGCTGCTCGGCGTGGCGATCGTGAGCTCGGCCTGGGGCTTCGGCGTGGCGCCCTCCATGCGCACCTTGAAGCTCGCCACGACGACCCACTCCTCCCCGCGCTTGGGGTCGAAGAACGTGCGGCAGTCGCGCACCTCGCGGTACGGGGTGGCCGGCGTCACGTGGTGGGCCGCGACGAACGCGGCGACGGGATCCTTCGCGCTCTTCGGGTCCTCGAGCACCGCGGGTCCCTCCCAGTCGACCCAGCGCTCGGTGACGTCGGCGGGGCCGCACACGACCCGCCGCCACTTCGGGCCCGCCGGGTCCGGGCCCTTGCCCTCGTCGCGGAAGTCGACGAACGCGCGCACGGTGGCGCCCTCGATCTTCACCGGCGTCACGCGCCACACGACGCGGGTGGCCTCCCCCGGCTTCGGGGCCCTACCGAACTTGGACCCGGGGTTGACCGTGACCTTCTTCAGGCCGCCCGCCGCGCCCTCCTTCACGACGAGCACATACGGCGTGTTGCCGAGCGCGAGCCCCACGACGTCGGTGCCGTCGGGGAGCTCCTCGGCCGTGAGGCCCGTGAGCGTGTTGACCCCCTTGCTCCACGTCTTCTGGTTCGCCACCGTGCACGTGGGCTTGACCACCGGCGCGGGCGCGCTGGCGGACGCGGCGGGCGCCGTCGTCGCCGCGCTCGCCGTGGCCGACTCCGCCGTGGCCCCGCCGCCGTCGTCCTTCTTCTTCTTGGGGCAGCCCGCGAGGACCGACACGGACACGAGCGACACCAGCGCGAGGAGGAGCGGAGCGGGCTTGGGCATCGGCCGATGCTACCAAGGCGGCGAGCGCCCGGGTCAACTCTCGGCCGCGCTCACTCGGGCCGGTTCTTCCGGCGGCGCGTGGTCTTCGGCACCTTGCCCTCGAGCGGCGATCGCTGGGCCGTGGGCATCATGTGGAAGCGACTCCCGGGCCGTGCGGCCACCTCGGCGACGCGCACGACCTCCCGGGTGAGCTCCTGGAAGCGGTACTGCGAGCGGAAGACAGGGGCGCCCCCCTTCGTCTGGACGCGCAGGTAGCGTCCGTCGCTCTGCAGAGCCCACGACTTGGCCGTGTCTTGGCTGGAGAGGGTGAGCATGTCCACGAGCTTCCCGCGCAGCGTGGGCTCCTCGATGGGGACCATGACCTCGACGCGCCGGTGGAAGTTCCGGGGCATCCAGTCGGCGCTCGAGATATAGACCTCTTCCCTCCCGCCGTTCGAGAACCGGAACACGCGGCCGTGCTCCAGGTACCGGTCGACGATCGCGCGCACCTCGATGTTGTCGCTCACGTTCGGCACGCCCGGCCGCAGACAGCAGATGCCGCGGATGAGCAGGGTGATCTGGACGCCCGCCTGCGACGCCCGATAGAGCGCCTCTATCACGTCCTCGTCGACGAGCGAGTTCATCTTGGCGACGATGCGGGCCGGCTTGCCGTGGCGGGCCTGCTCCGCCTCGCGCGCGATCAGGCCGAGCACCGCCTCGTGGAGCCCGAGGGGCGCCACGATGAGCGAGTTCCACTTCGCCGGCGCGCTGTAGCCGGTCAGCAGGTTGAAGAGCGAGGACGCGTCCTCCCCGATGCTCGGGCGGCACGTGAGGAGCGACACGTCCGTGTAGTGCCGCGCGGTGCCGGGGTTGTAGTTGCCCGTGGAGAGGTGCACGTACCGCCGCAGGCCGCCGCGCTCGCGGCGGACGATGAGCAGGCACTTCGCGTGGGTCTTGAGGCCCATGAGGCCGTAGACCACGTGCACGCCGCTCTGCTCGAGCGTGCGCGCCCACTGGATGTTGGACTCCTCGTCGAAGCGCGCCTTCAGCTCGACGATGGCGGTGACCTGCTTGCCCGACTCCGCCGCGCGCGCGAGCGCCTTGACGATGGGCGAGTCGCCGCCCGCCCGGTAGAGGGTCTGCTTGATGGCCAGCACGTCCGGGTCTTCGGCCGCCCGTGCGACGAGCTCGACGATGGGATCGAACGACTCGTACGGGTGGTGGAGCAGGATGTCGCCGTCGCGGATCGCGGCGAAGATGTCCTCCGCGTCGCGCAGGGGCGGCACGGCGAGCGGCACATAGGGCTCGTCCCGGAGGTTGCGGCGCTCCTCGCGCGCGAACAGGGACAGGAGGTCGCTCACGTTCAGCACGGCGGTCGTGCGGTACACGTCGCGCTCGGGGTCGAGCTTCAGCGCCTTCACCAGCTTCGAGAGCGACGCCTCGGTGTACTCGCCCGACACCTCGAGGCGCACGGCGTCGCCGCGCTCGCGCCGGCGGAGCTCCTGCTGGATCGTCTGGAGGAGATCCTCGGCCTCCTCCTCGTCGATCTCGATGTCGAAGTTGCGCGTCACCCGGAACGCGTAGACCCCCTTCAGGCGCACGCCTGGGAAGATCATGTCGACGTGCCGCGCGATGATGTCCTCGAGCAGCACGAACGCGTGCGGCGCGACGCCGCCGGCGGCCGGGTGCGCGACCGGGCCCACCATCATGAGGCGCGGCAGCATCGTGGGCACCTGCACCACGCCGAAGTTCACGTCGCCGGAGCCGTCCCGAGAGAACATGACCCCGAGGTTCAGGCTCTTGTTGCGGACGTGGGGGAAGGGGTGCCCCGGGTCGATGGCGATGGGCGTGAGGACCGGGAAGATCTCGCTGTGGAAGCGCTCGTCGAGGCGGGTGAGCGCCTCCTCCGGGAGCTCGTCGGGCTTCAGCCACGCGTAGCCCTGCTCGGCGAGGGCGGGCAGCAGGTGACGCTTCAGCACCTCGCCCTGGTGGAGCATCATCTCGTGGACGCGCTCGGAGATGCGGGCGATCTGGTCGGCCACGCTCATGC
>CAZHGG010000656.1:0-4213 GCA_964531755.1 uncultured Polyangiaceae bacterium | reverse complement strand
GCTGGTGCCGCCTGACGACGCCGACGCCCTCGGCCGCGCGCTGGTGCGGGTCGTCACCGACGACGCCCTCGCGCGCCGCCTCGGCGACGCCGCGCGCGCCCGCCACCGCGCGGGCTACGTGCCCGAGGTGATGACGCGGCGGCTGGAGGCGCTCTTCGCGGAGCTCGTGCGCGCGCAGCGGTAGGAGGCAGCACCGCGTCCGCGGGTCGTCAGCGCGGCATGACGCTTGCGTCGCGCCTCGCGGATGTGCTCGCACGCGGAGAATCTGCCCCTCGGCGGCGCGGGGAGCCTCACAGCTTCCTTGCGATTCGGGGTACGTTTGTGAGCGCCATGCCCAATCACCCGACGACAGAGGGAGAGTGCGAACACGCGAGCACCGACCCGTTCTCGATGGGCGGGATTCCGCTCGTTGGGGCCAGCGTTTCGCTGGTGTTGCATCATCGTGACGGGGCGGAGGTCGCGGTCCTCCACGTGGATCGTCCGATCGTTGTCGGCCGCTCGTCGTCGGCGGATCTCCGCGCGCCGGATCGCTCGCTCTCCCGCCGCCACGCGCGCTTCACCCTGCGCGACGGCATCATCCTCGTCGAAGACCTCGGGTCGACCAACGGCGTCCGCATCGCGGGGGAGCGGGTGAGCGGCGCGGTGATCACGCCAGGCACCGGCGTGGGGCTTGGCAACGTCACGGTCCGCGCCCACGCGCTCGACCCGGCGAGCTCCGCGGGGGCGTGGGGAGCTCGCCCGTCGGTCGCCGGCGGGGTGCGCGCCGCGGTGGGCGCGGCGATGCGCGAGGTGCACGAGGCCGCGCTTCGGGTCGCGAGGTCGCGAATCCCCGTGATCTTGCATGGTGAGACGGGCACCGGGAAGGAGGTCCTGGCGCGGATCATCCATGAGAACGGGCCGCGGCGAGAGCGGCGGATGGTTCGCGTCAACTGCGGCGCGATCCCGGCCCAGCTGGTGGAGAGCACCCTCTTCGGGCATGAGAAGGGGGCGTTCACGGGGGCGGTGCACCAGCAGCGGGGCGTCTTCGAGGAGGCCGACAAGAGCACCGTGCTGCTCGACGAGATTGGTGAGCTGCCCCTCGCGGCGCAGGCCGCGCTCCTGCGCGTGCTCGAGACCGGCAGCTTCGCCCGGGTGGGCTCGACGCGGGAGGTGGAGAGCGACGTGCGGGTGATCGCGGCGACGCACCGCGACCTCGAGTCGATGGTCGCCCAGCGCACCTTCCGCGAAGACCTGTACTACCGCCTCTGCACGATGGTGATCGAGGTGCCGCCGCTGCGCGCGCGGCCCGACGAGATCGAGGCCCTCGCCCTGCATTTCCTCGACCTCGCGAACACCGCGAACCGGGGCAGCGTCCGGGGCATCTCGAGCGCAGCGTTTCAGGTGATGCTGCGATACCGATGGCCGGGCAACGTGCGCGAGCTGAAGAACACGATCGAGCGCGCGGCGGTGGTCGCCCAGGGCGCGCTGATTCAACCCGAAGACCTCCCTGCGCGGCTGCGCGTGGCGGACACCGGCGCGGGCCTCCCGTCGGAGGCGCCGCCCAGGGCCGCGGCGGACGACCCGCGCGCCGTCCTGCCTCCGGTGCTCGGGGAGGTGCGCACGCAGGTGAAGCACTACGAGGCGCAGATGCTGGAAGACGCGCTGCGCAAGACGGGCTGGAACCGCGCCGAGGCCGCGAAGCGCCTCGGGATGCCGGTGCGGACGCTCTCGTACCGGATCAAGGTGCTGGGGTTGGTCGCGCCGACGCGGCAGGGGATCGGGCGAGGCTCCTGAGGTCGCTCGGGCGCGGGATCACTCGATGGTCCATGTGTTGTCGGCGTTCAGCGTGGCCGTTCGGGCGGTGAGCCCCGTGGGGAACGTGAGCCGCGCAGCCTCGCTCGTGCCGCCGACCTGCACTCGCTGATCGTTGAAGTTCGGGATCAAGTCGAGGTCGAGCACCTCTCCCACCGTGTAGTCACCGAACACGATCCAGTAGCTCGGGTCTGGCGCCATCGACCACGACCAGTTGGGCTGGGCCTGCGCGACGAGGGTGGGACCGGTGTCCATGCCGAAGCCGAGCCACGCCGTGCGCGGCACCGTCGCGTCCGTGTTGACGACGAGCGTCCTCGAGCCGGGGTGCGCCGTGGGCTCGTTGAAGGCGCACGCCCCGGTCGCGCAGGACAGCGTCACGTGGTTCTTGCCGTCGGGATCGGCGCCGCACGACTGCGACGCGGTCAGGACCTTCGACGCGGCGACGGTCCCCATCCCCCACGCCCACAGGTACGCGATCGACCACTGGAACAAGAAGGTCGTCCCGGGCGCGCTGGAGAACCCCATCCACGCGAGGGAGCTCATCTTCGTGTGTGGGACCGTCTGGAACAGGCACACGGTGCCAGTGTTGGGAGAGTTGTTGGTGAATCGGACCGAGTACGTCGTGGCAGACATCGCAGCCCTCCTGGTCGGTGAGGTGCGATGGACCATGGCAACCGTCATGCCACGCAAGGGGGCCTTGGCGCCTGGATTGAAACCTGCACTCGGGCGCCTCGCGCTCGCGGATGCCTCGGCTCTCGGTTCATTCCGTCGGCGCTCCCACAACCTCAAAGGAGAATCGTATGACCGGAACGTTGAAGGCGAACGAAGTCCACCCCTGGAAGAAGAACACGTTCAGCACCCTGACCTTCGCGTGGTCGGGCACGGCGGGGACCGGCCAGGTGAGCGTCACGATCGACGGCACCGCCGCCTCCTACAAGGTGCCCCAGAACGCCCTCGCGCTCGCGAAGAAGGCCGGCAAGATCGTCAACAACACCGACAAGACGATCACCTACACGCTCACGTCCTGAGCCCTCCGCGGCGCTCGCTCCCTCCCCGCCCCATCTCCTCTCCCTTTCGATCCAGCCCCTGCCTCGACGCTCCGTCGCGCGGCAGGTCCTTGCCTCGCGCCGGGCAAGAAGTTGCCGCGCCTCGACCGCGGCGCGCGCTGGAGGCCCCGCGGGCGGCGCGCTCATCGTGCCCGCGAGCGCGCCTCTCCGACGTGGCACGCTGGGTGCTCCCGAGGTCTCGCGCCGTCCAATGGTGGCGGCCGTTCAGGGAGACAATCGACATGTCGTTCAAGATGCTCAAGACGCACCCCACGATGACCTCGCGCAGCCGCCGCCTCGCCGCGGAGGCCGGCACGCCGTACAGCCTCGTCGTCATCAATGAGAGCTCCGCGCAGTGGGACTTCTTCGTCTACCAGCAGGAGCCCGGTCCGCCGTCGCCCGGGGTGTTCTCGCTCGCGTGGTTCTCCAAGCCCGCGGCCCCGAACACGCAGCTGCAGTTCAACTGGTCGGTCGACTACGACTTCGTCTGGTCGGAGACCGGGACGCTGACGCCGGGGGTGACCTTCCTCGCCAGCCAGACCCTCGCCGCCGACCCGGTCAGCGCGAACCAGGTCCCGTTCTCCATGAAGGGCGGCGCCCTCCAGTTCGGCCCGACGAGCTCCGCGGGTTCGCAGGGCTCGCTCACGATCGTGGAGGACGGCTCCATCCCGCCGAACGTCGGCGCCGTCGGGATCGGCATGTCGGGCTTCGGCACCTTCGTCGTGCAGGCCCAGCCGAACGTCTCCGCGGTCTTCACGCCCTCGCCCACCTACTGGCTCTCCTACGGCAGCCAGGTTCAGCAGGGCGTGGTCCTCGAGACCGAGGTCGGCAACAGCGTGGAGATCAAGTTCCCGCTCAACGTCTACACCCTCTACGCCACCCTCGGCGCGAACAACCTCTGGACGGTCTCGACGACGCCCCCGGCCTGAACCGCCGCGCCGCTGCCTCGCTCGTCGCGAGGCGGGAGAAGCCCTTGACGGCGTCGCCCCTGCGGCATGAGGCTCTCGCGCCGTGACCGTCCCCCTCTCTCGCCTCGCCGCCTGCGCCCTCCTCTCGATCGCCGCGTGCACCGAGACGCCCGCCGCGTCGCCCGACGCCGCGCCCGCGGATGCCCCCGCCGCCGACGCGCCCGCGGCCGACGTCGCCGCCGACGCCGCGCCGGAGGACGTCGCCGGGCCGCCGCAGCAGGACCCCGCCGACTGCGACCCCCTCGACGAGGCCCAGTGCGCGCTCCCGTGGCCGTCCAGCCTCTACCTCCGCGCCGACACCGCGCGGCCGACGGGCTACGCGCTCCGCTTCGGGCGGACGAGCCTCCCGCGCAACCGGGCGGGGGTGTTCATCGACGGGTCGAGCCTCGCCCACCTCGACGGCTACGG
>CAZHGG010000655.1:0-4223 GCA_964531755.1 uncultured Polyangiaceae bacterium | reverse complement strand
GGCGTCACCGCCGCGTCGCTCATCGAGCTCGGGCGGGTCGCGCGCCCGCGCGTCCTGCTCCTCGGCCGCACGGCGCTCGGCGTCGAGCCGGAGGCGTTCCACGGGGCCACCGACGAGGCCTCCATGAAGCGCGTCGCCCTCGCCGAGGCGAAGCGCGCCGGCCGCGCCGTCACCCCGCGCGAGCTCGGCGCCGAGGTCGACAAGCTCCTCGCTGGGCGCGAGGTGCGCGACACGCTGGCCAAGCTGGCCGCGGTCGGCGCGACGGCGCGCTACGAGGCCGTCGACGTGCGAGACCCGGTGGCGCTGCGCGCCCTGTTCGACGACGTGCGCCGCACGTGGGGCCCCATCCACGGGCTCGTCCACGGCGCGGGCGTGCTCGCCGACGCCTTCATCGACAAGAAGACCGACGCGCAGTTCGACCGCGTGTTCGACACCAAGGTGCTCGGCCTGCGCGCGCTGCTCGAGGCCACGCTCACCGATCCGCTCGAGTGGATCTGCCTCTTCTCGTCGGTCGCCGCGCGCGGCGGCAACGCGGGCCAGGCCGACTACGCGATGGCGAACGAAATATTGAACAAGATCGCACACGTGGAGGCGGCGCGACGCGACGGTCGGTGCCGCGTGTGCGCCATCGGCTGGGGCCCGTGGGACGGCGGCATGGTCACGCCCGCGCTCCGGGGTCACTTCCTCGAGCGCGGCGTCGCGCTCCTGCCGGTGCGGGAGGGCGCCGACGCCTTCGTGAAGGAGCTCTCGGCGGCGCCGTCGGACGACGTCGAGGTGGTCATCGGTGGCGGCGGCGCGGGCGGCGAGCTCGGCCTGCTCGGCGAGAGCGGCGGCGTGCGCGCGCGGGTCGAGGTGACCGTGAGCGCGTCGACGCACCCGCAGCTCGCGAGCCATCGCATCCAGGGCAAGCCCGTGCTGCCGATGGTGCTCGCCGTCGAGTGGTTCGCGCGCCTCGCGCGGGCGCTCTTCCCCGACAGGGCCTCGGTGCAGCTCCGCGACGTGCGGGTGGTGCGCGGCGTCACGCTGGCCGGCTTCGACGACGGCGGCGACCGCTTCACACTCACCGCGGGCGCCGGGAAGGCGGCGAACAAGGGCGCCGTGGTCCTCGAGCTCCGCGACTCCGCGGGCGCCGTGCGCTACAGCGCGGCCATCGAGCCGAGCGCCGCGCGCGCCTCGGCCGAGCCGTTGAACGGCGCGGAGCTCGGGGAGAGCCCGTGGCAGGGCGCGGCCCTCTACTCACCGAGCACCCTCTTCCACGGCCACGATTTCCAGGTGATCCGCTCGGTCGACGGGCTCTCTCCGCGCGGCGCCCGCGCCACGCTCTCCGGCACCTCCGACGTCGGCTGGCCGCGCGAGGCGTGGGAGACGGATCCGGCGGCGGTCGACGGCGCGCTCCAGCTCGCCATCCTCTGCGGCCTCGGCTCGCTCGGGCAGACCCTGCCGCTCCGCATCGGCAAGCTGGGGTACGCGGGGCACGCCGCCGCCGGACCCATCCAGTGCGCCTTGCTCGTCCGCAGCCAGACCCCCGAGCGCGTCGTGTGCGACATCACGCTCGCCGGCAGCGACGGCGCGCGCATCGCCGACCTCGTCGACGTCGAGATGTACGCGGTGCCGAGCGGCACCACGACCAGCGCGACCGCCTAGACCCTCTCGTCCACGCGCGCCCTCGGGCGCGCGCGACTCTGGAGCACCCGTTGAAGTTCCCCCCGATCGCGATCGTCGGCCAAGGCTGCGTCCTCCCCGCTGCGCTCACCCCCGAGGCGCTGTGGACCCTCGTGCGCGAGGGGCGCTCGGCGATCGGGCCCGCCGCCCCGGGGCTCTGGGGCCTCGACGCCGGGGCGAGCCGTGAGCAGCTCGCGCGCGAGATCGCGAGCGACGTCGGCGGCCGCGTGACGGGCTTCGACGAGGTGTTCGAGCCCGAGGGCTTCGCGGTGGACGCGGCGAGCCTGCGCGGCCTCGATCCCGTGTTCCTGTGGACGCTCCACGCCGCGCGCGAGGCCCTCCGGAGCGCGGGCCTGTCGCCGCTCGAGCCGCGCCCGCGGGGCGCGCTGGTGCTCGGCAACCTGAGCTACCCCACGCCCGGGCTGGTCGACCTCGCCCTGGAGGTCTGGTCGGGCGAAGAGCGCGGCGCCGATCCGCGCAACCGCTTCATGTCGGGCCTGCCCGCCCACCTCGCCGCTGCGGCGGTGGGCTTCGGCGGCGAGGCCTTCGCGCTCGACGCGGCGTGCGCCTCCTCCCTCTACGCGCTGAAGCTCGCGTGCCAAGCGCTCCACGACGGCCGCGCCGATCTCGCCCTCGCGGGCGGCGTGAACCACGCGGACGACCTGTTCCTCCACGGCGGCTTCTCGGCGCTGCGCGCGCTGAGCCCGACCGGACAGAGCAGACCTTTTCACCGGGAGGCGGACGGCCTGGTGCCCGCGCAGGGGGCGGCCCTCCTCCTCCTCGAGCGCCTCGACGACGCGGTCGCCAACGGGCGGCGCGTCCTCGGCGTCATCCGCGGCGTGGGGCTCTCGAACGACGGCCGGAGCCGCGGCCTGATGGTCCCCGCGGAGGAGGGCCAGATCCGCGCCCTGCGCGCGGCGTACGAGGAGAGCGGCCTCTCTCCGCGCGACATCTCGCTCGTCGAGTGCCACGCCACGGGCACGGTCGTGGGGGACGGCGCGGAGATCCGCAGCATGCGCGAGGTCTTCGAGGGCGCGCGGGGCGTGCCGATCGGCTCGCTCAAGTCGAACGTCGGGCACCTCATCACGGCCTCCGGCGCCGCGGCGGTCATCAAGGTGCTCGCGGCGATGCGCGAGCGCGTGCGCCCGCCCACGCGCCACGCGGACGCGCCGCTCGACGAACTCGGCGACGGCGCGTTTCGGCTGCTCCGCGAGGAGGAGCCCTGGGAGTCGCCCGAGGGCACGCCGCGACGGGCGGCGATCAGCAACTTCGGGTTCGGCGGCAACAACGCCCACCTCCTCCTCGAGGAGTGGCTCCCCGGCGCGACGTACGGCGGCGCCGCCCGCCCCGATGACCTCGTCGAGATCGCCGTCGTCGCGCGCTCGGTGCGCGCGGGCGCGGCCACCGAAGAGCTCGCCGAGGGGCTCCTCACGACCGCCGCGGGCGCGACCGAGCAGGCCCGCGCCGGGACGGTGGAGCTCGACGCGGCGGGCCTGCGCTTCCCGCCCAACGATCTGCGCGCGTCGCTCCCTCAGCAGACCTGGCTGCTCGCGATGGCCAAGGCCCCGGGCGTCGCCGACGCGCTCGCGCGGCTCCCGAAGGAGCGCACCAGCGTGCTCATCGGCATGCAGACCGACGCGGAGGTCGCGCGGCACGCGGTGCGCTGGCGCGGGGAGCGGCGGTGGGTCGACGCGCTCCCCCCAACGCTCGCGCGCGACGGGCTCACTGGGGCCTCCGTCATCGGCTGCATGCCCAACATCGTGGCGAACCGCCTGAGCCACCAGCTCGACCTGCGGGGGCCTAGCTACACCGTCTCCTCCGAGGAGCGCTCCGGCCTCGCGGCGCTCGCCATCGGCGCCCGCGCGCTCCGCGCCGGCGAGATCGACGCGGCGGTCGTGGGCGCGGTCGACCTCGCGTGCGAGCCCGTGGCCGAGCGCGCCGCGCGTGACGTGCTGCCGCCCACCCACCGTCCGGCGGGCGACGCCGCGGTGTTGCTCGTGCTCAAGCGCCACGCGGACGCCGTGCGCGACGGCGATCCCGTGCTCGCGCTGCTCACCGACGATCTCTTCGACGGGCCCGAGCCCACGCTCGACCTGGCCCTGACGCCCGAGTCCGCGGGGCTCACTCGGCGCTTCGGGCACGCGCACGCCGCCTCGGGCCTGCTCCACGTGGCCGCGGCCATCGAGGCCTGCGCTCGGCGCGCGCTCCCGTCGAGCCTCGGCCCGATGCCGTGGCTCCCCACCGCGGGCGCCCGGCGCGCGCGCGTGCGCGTGGCGTCGCTCATGGGCGAGAGCACCACCTACGTCGAGGCGCCGCAGCCCGCGGCGGCCTCGTCGATAGATCCGATCTTTCTGGAGCGAGCGCCCGAGCTGGGCCTCTTCGCCGGCGATGACGTCGCCGCGCTCGTCGCCTCGGTGGAGCGTGGGCGCTCGCTCTCCGCCGCCGAGGCGTCGTCCCTGCCCGCGTCGTCGCTCCGCCTCGCCGTCGTCGCGGAGGCGCCCAGCGAGTACGCCGAGCGCCTGGCGCGCGCGGCGGCGTTGCTCCGCGCGCTGCCGCTCGCG
>CAZHGG010000654.1:0-4226 GCA_964531755.1 uncultured Polyangiaceae bacterium | reverse complement strand
CGCGGCCCACCCGCACGAGCCCCACCGCGCACGCGCTGTTGCGGTACGTGTTGGCCGTCTCGAAATCGAGCGCCGTGAACGTCGGGCCGCGCCGGCGAGGGCAAAGTGCAGCGGGTGCCTTGACGAACAAAGTCATAACCCATAGGGTTACGCATTCCTGTCACAAGTCAAGGCGCGCGATCGCCCGTAGAGTCCTCTCTCTCACTCGGAGCCCCATGCCCACCGCCCCCCGCGCCCCGAGCGGCGCCGCCCAACGCCTCGTCGCGCTCGCCGCGGGCGCCCCGAGCCGCCGCCCCAACGTGCGCTCCCTCGCCATGTTCGCGGCGAACAGCACGTGTCGCCTCGCGACGCTCGGCTTCGCGGCGCGCGTCGACTTCGACGCGCTCCTCTCGGGCACACGCTACGCGGCGCCGTATGGCCAGTCGCCCTTCGCTTTTCGGCGCGGCAACCGCTTCGAGGAGCGCCTCCGGCAGGACGGCCACGCGCCCATGCTCGCGCTGCTCGGTGAGGCGCTGGGGTACGACGTCGCGGGCGCGCGCGTCGAGAACCTGCGCGAGGGGTTCGGGCGCGGGCCGAACGTCATGCCGGCGCGGGCCGAGCGCACGGCCGCGCTGGTCGGCGACATCCTCGCGGGCAAGCGGCGCGCGCCGAACCTCCTCGACGGCGCCGTGCTCGGCCGCGTCGTCGGCGGGCAGGCGGCGTATTTCGAGGCCGACGCCGTCGCGGCGCGCTTCGAGGCGCCCATCCACGCGGGCGAGATCAAGTCGTTCCCCACGGTGGACGGCCAGGCCGATCCCGACAAGGTCGGCGCCGCCATCGCGCAGATCGCGATCTACATCTTGCTCCTGCGGGAGCTGGTCGAGCGCACCGGCGGCGATCCGGCGGTCGTCTCGGGGGACGCGCTGTTGATCACCGCCAAGAACACCGGGCTCCAGCCCACGATCACCGTGAAGCCCGTCGGGCGCGAGGTCGACCGCGCGCGCCGCATCCTGGACGAGGCCCCCAGCGTCGACGACCTCGCGAGCTCACTCCCCGCGAAGGTCCCGAGCTTCGTGAAGGTCTACAAGGGCGAAGAGCGCCAGAGGGTCGAGGCCGCGCACGAGCTCGCCGAGGAGGTCGGCACGAACTACCGCCCTGATTGCCTGTCTTCCTGCGGGTTCTCCCGCCTCTGCCGGGATCGGGCGCAGTCGGCCGGGAGCCCTTGCCGCGTGGGGCCTCAGCTCCTGCGCCTCCTCCCGAGCGTCGACTCGCTCGACCGGGCCGCCGCGCTCGCCCACGGCTCACCGCCCGCGCCGCACGAGCGCTCGGTGGCCGAGCAGCTCACCCGCGCCGCCCGCTATCGCGCGCTCCTCGCCCCCGACGCCGCGCCCTCGCGCACACCAAAGAAGAAGGGCCGCTCATGAGCTATTTCAACGCCCTGCTCGTCGCCGAGGCCCGCAAGCACGGTCGCGCCCAGCGCTCCGCGCAGCTTCGTCACCGACACCTCGCGACTCGGCCCCTCGGGATGGTGCTCTGGCAGCTCGGCGCCGAGCCGTTCACCGCGGCGGCGGTCGCCTGGGGCTTCGGCCCCAAGGAGCGCTTGCTCGTCGTGCCCGGAGAGCCGCGGGACCGCGAGCTCGCCTTCCGCGCGCTCACGACCGTGGCGCGCTCGTTCAACGCGTGGTTCGAGGGCGAGCGGGACGAGCCGCCCCAGGTGGTCGTGCCCAATCGCGGCAACCTGACCCTGCTCGGGCGACTGGGGCGGAGGCTCGCGTACCTCCCCACCGACGGGCCCACTCCCGCGGAGCCCGACCTCGTCCGGTTCGGACGACACCTCAAATGGCTCTACGATCGCTCGCGGTATCCGGGCCAGCAGCTCGTCGTGGTGTTGACCGAGCTCCTCTCCTCGCACTGGACGAGCGAGCTCTCTCCCGCGGAGGCGCAGCACCTCCCGGCGATCGACGCGGCCATCGAGCCCCCGCGCGGCGCGACTGGGCACGAGGCCGCCTTCGCGGCCGAGTCCGTGGAGATCGGGCCGCTCCCGAGCGCGGCGGACGACGATCGCGTCGACCTGCTCGTGCGGAAGTTCAACGCCGGCCGCGGTCGTCGCACGGAGGAGCGAGTCGTCGCCCCGCTCCGCGAGCCGATCGAGGCGCACTACACGAAGCTCGTCGAGCGCGGCTGGCCGCTCGTGTGGCGGTGCCTCGAGCGCGAGCGAGGCTACGCGCCCGCCGCGCACGTGGCCCGGCGTTGGCAGCGGGACGTCGCGGACCTCGACCGCCACCTCGAGTGGGCCGTGACGAAGGGCGGCGGCTACCGCACGCGGCAGTCACACGAGCAGGCGGCCCGCACCCTCCAAGACTGGGAGACCGCGTATGCCAAGCTCGTGGCCGAGGAGGCGGTCGACGATCCGCTCCGCATGGTCCCTTCTCTGCTGACGAACGAGGCGATCGCGGGGCAGGTGCGCGCAGTCAATCTCGACCACAAGGAGCACACCGGAAAGAGCTGGGTGCGCCGGGCACGCATCGAGCTCGAGGTGCCCGAGCGGTGCACGATCCCGCTGCAGAAGGAGCTCTACTGGACCCAGGCGGCCGACGGCCGCGAGTACCGGGTCACGGCCGTGCGAGCCGCAGGAGACAAGACGCTCGTGACCCTGACACATCAGACGAGCTCGGATGTGGAGCGCCCCGAGCCCGGCTCGTTCGCGGTGTTCTCGGTGCACACGACGAAGCCTCCCGAGTTCTTCAAGAGCCCCCAGGAGGTCCCGTGGACGCACCGGCGACCCGTCGAGCACAGCGCGCCCCTCGACGGCGCGACCGACGAGGGGAGGTGGGAATGAGCACCATGAACAAGGCGGTAGTCACCGAGGCGGAGGCGACCGTCTCGAGCGCCATCCGCGACCTCCTGACCGCCAAGCGCGAGCAGGCGGTCATCGGCGTGGCCCCGGCGGGCGCCGGGAAGTCGTACGCGATCGGCACCGCGGTGCTCGCGTGCCGCGAGGCGAAGCTCCGCGTGGCCGTCGCCACGCCCACCAACGAGCAGGCCTTCGCGCTGGTCTCGAACCTGGCCGACCGCGCGGGGAAGGAGCGCGTGACCTTCGTGCCCTCCTCTTCGGTCACCCTCCCGGCGGAGCACGCCAGGAAGAACCTCGACGTGCGCAAGGTGAAGGACGTGGGCGGCGATCCCATCGTCGTCGGCACGCTCGCCAAGTTCGGCTTCGCCGTGGCGGACGGCAGCCTCCCCGCCTTCGACGTGCTCTTGATCGACGAGGCCTACCAGGCGAACGCGTACCAGTACTACTCCATCGCCGGCCTCGCCCCGCGGCACCTCCTGCTCGGCGACAGCGGGCAGCTCGCGCCGTTCTCCACCGCGCCGGAGGGCGATCGGTGGCGGGGCCTCGACGAGGATCCGCTGCTCACCGCCGTCGAGGTCCTGCAGCGAAACCACCCGTCGACCCGCACGCACAAACTGCCCATCACGCGGCGGCTCGACCCGCGCGCGCTGCCCGTGGCGCGGGCGTTCTACCCAGGGCACGCGTTCGCGTCTGCCGTGAACCCGGGAGTCCGCACGATGACCCTCCGCCCTGCGACTGGCAAGAAGGGTGCGCGCGTGGAGGACCGCGCCCTCGAGCACGCGAGCCTCCACGGCTGGGCGCACCTCGAGCTCCCAGCCGCGGCCGTGGTGTCGGCGGACGAGGAGACCCTCGACCTCATCGTCAACCTCACGCGCCGCCTGCTGCAGCGCGCGCCCGAGGTGCGGTGCGAGCGCAAGAAGACCCCCGCGCCGCTCCGCGAGGCGGACGTCGCGGTGGCCGTGAGTCACAACGACCAGAAGAACGCGCTGCGCGCGCGGCTCGCCGACGAAGGGCTAGGGGAGGTGGTGGTCAACACCGCCAACAAGCTCCAGGGGCTGACGTTCGAGGTCGTGATCGCGTGGCATCCCCTCGCGGGGCTCCTCGACGCCGACGCGTTCCACCTCGACCCCGGGCGCCTGTGCGTCATGCTCACGCGGCATCGCCACGCGTGTATCGTCGTGGGTCGGGCAGGGGACAGGGAGCTCGTCTGTGGCATCCCGCCCGCGACCCCCTCCTACGTGGGCTGGGACTCAAACCCCGCGCTGGACGGCTGGTACGTCCACGAGGGCGTGTTTCGGGCGCTGGAAGAGCACAGGATGAGCGTGGGGTGAGGGCATGTGTGACCGGCCCCTCAGATCCGTAGAAACCGGACCTTTGGTTCGCCGGGAAGTTC
>CAZHGG010000653.1:0-4231 GCA_964531755.1 uncultured Polyangiaceae bacterium | reverse complement strand
CCCGTGGCCCGCTGACCCCCGAGGAGGACACCCGCCTCCGCGCGTTCGGCCAAGCGGTGCACGGGTAGGGCGCGGGGCGCGGGCGGCGGCGGGCTCCCTGTCCGCCCGAGTCCGCCCGGCCTGGGCCGCGCAGCGTGCGCGTGCTACGCCCACACGCGATGCTCCCTCGCTCGCTCGTCGCGCTCTCTGCCGCTGCCCTCGCGGGCCTCTCGCTCTCGCTCGGCTGCTCGTCCGGGGCCGCCTCGCCGACGCCCGCTCCTGCGCCCGCGCTCGACGCCGGTGTGCCCCCGGACGCCTCGACCGACGCGCCCGCGCGCTCCGAGGCGTGCGTGGAGCAGGACCGGAAGCTCCAGGCCGCGCTCGACGACACACGAAAGTCGCCGAACGCGATGCTCGCCGTGCGCAACGTGGCCTGCGGCACGAGCGTGTACGTGAGCGGCGATCCGGCCTCGGCGACGACGGCCTCGCTCTGGCGCATCGGCAGCGTGACCAAGACCTACGTGTCCGCGGTGATCCTCACGCTCGTGCGGGAGAAGAAGGTCGCCCTCGACTCCGATCTGGGGGTGTACCTGCCCGACATCCCGAAGACCAAGGGAGTGACGGTGCGCATGCTCTTGAACCACACGAGCGGCGTGTTCAACTACACGGCCGACCCCGCGTTCGGCGCCGAGCCGCAGAAGGTGTGGACGCCTCGCGCCCTGGTCGACCTCGCCGTCGCGCACGACCCTACGGGCGCGCCCGGCGAGAAGTGGTCGTATTCGAACACGAACTACGTGCTGCTCGGCATGGTGGCGGAGAAGGTCGGCGGCGCGCGCCTGGGCGAGCTCGTGCGGAGCCGGGCGCTCACGCCCGCGGGCCTCCGCGGGACGTTCTTCGACGGCGAGGAGCCGCTCGGCGGCGCGCTCGCGACCGGCTTCGACGCGCGAGGAAAAGATGTATCCTACAAATTTCACATGTCGGGCCCTTGGGCCGCGGGCGCGATGACCGCGACGGGCGCCGACCTGTGTGACTGGATCGCCACGCTCCACGGTGACGGGAAGGTGCTCACCGGCGCGGAGCAGAAGCTCCTCACGGACGGCGCGATCGCCATGGGCGGCGGCGCCTCGTACGGGCTCGGCGTGCTCATCCTGGACGCGCGCATCACCGCAGGCGCGGGCGTGGGGCTCGGCCACGACGGCTCGATCGACGGGTATCACACGCAGGCGTTCTATTTTCCGGAGAAGAAGACCGCCATCTGCGCCGTGGTGAACCAAGACGGCAAAGACCCCAACGACGTGACGCTGGCCGCGCTGAAGGCGCTGTTCTAGCGTCTCGCCCCACGCACCCGGGTCCCACGTTGCTTGGAGCCCGGTGAGCTTCGCGGGCATGCCGACAGCGTCGACGAATCGCCGTGTCGGGCGAGCGGCGCGGTTCGACGCCGAGCGCCGGTGGGCGGCTCCTCGCGTCGAAGGCCGCTGCGCGCGAGCGGCTCCGCAGATAGCCTCAAGGCTACGACCGGCGCCAACGAGCTCCGCTCCGTGGAGGACGAACCGAATGACACGCCCGCCGCTACCCCCCTTCGACGAGGAGTCCGCCGCGCAGAAGGCGCGTCTGGCCGAGGACGCATGGAACAGTCGCGACCCTGCCCGGGTGGCGCTCGCTTACACGGAGGACAGCCGCTGGCGAAACCGGTCCGAGTTCTTCGAGGGGCGCGAGGCCATCCGGGCGTTCCTCGAGCGCAAGTGGCGCGCCGAGCTCGACTACCGCCTGATCAAGGAGGTCTGGGCCTTCACCGGCGCTCGCATCGCCGTGCGCTTCGTCTACGAATGTCAGGACGAGGCGGGGGCGTGGAAGCGCAGCCACGGGAACGAGCAGTGGGAGTTCGACCAGCACGGCCTCATGCGACGCCGTGAGGCGAGCATCAACGACGTGTGGATCTCGGAGGCCGAGCGCCTCTTCCGGTGGCCGCTTGGGCGGCGGCCCGACGACCACCCGGGCCTCACGGGCCTCGGGCTCTGACCTCCCTTCAGCGGAGCTACTGGCCAGTCTCGGCGCGTGTGCTCAGCCGTCGCGCAGCGCGACCTACAACGAGCCCACATCGTCGTTCGGCTCGATCCGAGCGTGCTCGCTGGACGCGCTCGGACGCTCATCCAGATCGGGACCTACAACCTCGGCGCGCCTCTACCCCGCCTCCCCCACCGCCTCCCCGAGCGCCCTCGCGAGGCCGGCGCGCAGGGCCTCGCGGAGCGACGGGCTCCCCTTCTTCACGGCCTCGGCGAACGCCTCGCCGAGGGGCGTGGCCTCCGCGGCGGCCACGTCGTCGCGCTTGTCCTTGAAGGCCTCGAGGATGCGGCCCAAGAGCTCGGGGCCCTTGTCGCGGAGGGCGCGCCACGCCGCGCTGACGGCGCCGTTCGTGGGGCGGGTGTCGACCGTGGCGAGCACCTGCGTGACCGCCTCGCCGAGGCGCGCCGCGCCGTGCTTCATGTACCACCCCTCGCCAAACCCGATATCGAGCAGCACCGAGTGGACATACGCTTTGCCCACGAGATCGGTTATCTCCTTCGCGTCGAGCACCACGAAGATGGCGCGAAACAAGAGCCGGAAGGGGAAGAGCAAGATGCCTTTGGCGGCGCTCTTCAAGAACTCCAGGAGCCCCTCGTCGGGCTCGCTCGCCAAGAGCCGCACCTCGTCGTCCGGCACCACCAGGCTGTGGGTGCCGGCCACCGTCGTCACCATGGTGCGCGCGAGCTTCCGCGACAAAATGCCGTCGAGGAACGGCACGGGCACGAACCCGGTGAGGGCCTGCAAGAGCGCGAACGTGCCCAGGAGAGCGTCGGGCGTGGCGGCGGGCGGGCTGGCGGGGGTGACGGGCGTGGCGGCGGGCGGCGAGGTGCTCACGCGCGGAGTGTATCGGCCCGGCCGCGTGCGCGAAAGCGAGCGGCCTCCGCCGCCCGTCACGCAGAAGCTCGGCGGCGTGCTACGCGAGACGGATGCCCACGACGCCCACAGTCCGCGATCTCACCTTGGCCATGGAGTCGCTCGCCCCCACCCGGCTCGCGGCCGACTGGGACAACGTCGGCCTGCTCGTGGGCGATCCCGCCCGTCCGCTCACCCGAGCGCTGCTCTGCGTCGACCTCACGCGCGCGGTGTGGGAGGAGGCGTTGGCGGCCGGGGCCGACGCGATCGTGGCCTATCACCCGCCGCTCTTCCGCGCGCAGAAGCGCTTCGTCGCGGGCGATCTCGCGTACGAGGCCGCGGCCCGGGGCGTGGCGCTCTACTCGCCGCACACCGCGCTGGACGCGGCGGCGGGCGGCACGAACGATCTGCTCGCCGAGGCGCTCGGGCTCCTCGACCCGCGCCCGCTCGGCGCGGCGATCACGAAGGACCACGAGCACAAGCTCGTCACGTTCGTGCCGGAGGAGGCGCTCGAGCGCGTGGCGGCGGCGCTCGCGTTCGAGGGCGCGGGCGTGATCGGCGAGTACACGTCGTGCTCGTTCCGCTCGGCGGGCACGGGCACGTTCCGCGGGAGCGCGAGCGCGAACCCCGTGGTGGGGCAGCGCGAGAAGCTGGAGCACGCCCCGGAGGTGCGCCTCGAGGTGGTGGTGCCCATCGCCAAGACCGCCGCGGTCGTGCGCGCGCTCCGGGCGGCCCACCCGTACGAGACGCCCGCGTTCGACCTCGTGCGGCTCGCGCCCGCCCCCGACGGGCCCGGCTACGGCCGCGTGGGCCGCGTCGAGGAGCAGCCCGCGGCGGCGCTCGTGGCCCGCGCCAAGGCCGCGCTCGGCCTCGAGCGGCTCCTCGTGGCGGGCGATCTGTCGCAGGTCGTGCGCTGCGCGGCGGTGGGCGCGGGCGCCTCGGGCGAGCTCTTGCCGCAGGTCATCGCGGAGGGGGCCACGTTCTTCTTGCTCGGCGAGCTCCGCCACCACGACGCGCTCGCCGCGAACAAGGCCGGGGTCGCGATTGCATGCACTCTGCACTCGAACAGCGAGCGCGCGGCCCTTGGGCGCCTCGCCGAGCGCCTCGCCGCGCGGCTGCCCGGCGCGGTGTTCACCTGCAGCGCGGCCGATCGCGATCCGTTCGACTACGCGTGAGCGCGCCGTGGGCGCGCGTCGCGGCGAGGCCGTTTAGCGGCCGCGGAGGAGGAGCGCCGCGAGCATGACCACCGCGAGGCTGGAGATCGCGATGGCCACGATGAGCAGCGTGCGCGGCGACACGCCGGGCGCGGGCGCGCGCGCGGCCGGGGCGGGCCCGA
>CAZHGG010000652.1:0-4235 GCA_964531755.1 uncultured Polyangiaceae bacterium | reverse complement strand
GCTCGCCGCCCGCGGGGAGCCGCTCGCCTGCTACGAGGCCGCGCTCCTCGTGGAGAACGGCCTCGCCGACGCGTTCCGGCCGCTCGTCGTCGTCGCGGCGTCGCCCGCCGTCCAAGCGGCGCGGGTCGGCGCGCGCGACGCGCTCGATCGCGAGGCCGCGCTCGCGCGGATCGCCGCCCAGATGCCGGTGGAGGAGAAGGTGCGCGCAGCCGATCTCGTGATCACGAACGAGGGGACGCTGGAGGCGTTGATGGCCGCGGCCGACGACGCGCTCCGGGAGGTGCTCGCGCGCACCGGCGTCGACCCCGCGCGCTACTTCCCCGGCGGGCTCGCGGCCTCATGAGCCGAGGGCGGCCCGGGGATGGGCCCGCGAGGGGCGCTCGCGACCGTCGCGGGGCGATGCTACGCTCACGACCGCGTCCATGGTCGTGACGAAGCAGCACACGGGCGTCTCGTCCCCCTACGCCGACGACAGCCTCCCCCCGGGCGAGGTGCGCGCCGCCGCGCGCCCGGGCCTCGTGCTCCTCTACGCGCCGAACTTCGAGCACCTGCACCCGGCCTACCCGTTCGGGCCGCACGACATCACCATAGGGCGAGACCCCGTGCACTCGGTGTGCATCCCGGAGCAGGCGGTGAGCCGCATGCACGCGCGCATTCGCCGCGAGGGGGACTCCTATGTGCTCACCGACCTCGGCAGCCGCAACGGCACGCTGGTCGACGGGCGACACATCCAGGAGATCGTGCTCGAGCCGCTCGCGGAGGTGCGCGTGGGCGACGCCATCTTCAAGTTCGTCGACGACGGCGCGGACGTGGCCGCGTCGTACCGCATCGACGGGATGGTCGCGGGCCAGCGGCGGGCGCGCGCGTTCCGCGAGCTCGTCGGGGGCGCGCGCGTCGACGGCATCGCCGCCGACATCGAGCGCATCGCGGCCACGGAGCTGTCGTGCGTGGTCCTCGGAGAGACGGGCACGGGCAAAGAGGTGGTGGCGCGCGGCATCCACGCGCTCTCCGGGCGGCGAGGCTCGTTCCAGGCCATCAACTGCGCCGCCATCCCGCAGAACCTCCTCGAGAGCGAGCTGTTCGGCTACCGGCGCGGCGCGTTCTCCGGCGCCGATCGCGACAAGCCGGGCCTCATCCGCCTCGCCGACGGTGGCACCCTCTTCCTGGACGAGATCGGCGACATGCCGATCGAGGCGCAGGCCAAGCTCCTGCGCGTCCTCCAGTCGCGCGAGGTCTTCCCCCTGGGCGCCACGATGCCCGAGCGCGTCGACATCCGCGTGGTGTGCGCGACGCACCGCGACCTCTACAGCCACGCGCGAGACGGGCGGTTTCGCGGCGATCTCCTCGCGCGGCTCAACGAGCACGCCGTGCGCCTGCCGCCGCTCCGCGAGCGCAAGGAGGACATCCTGCTGCTCATGCGCAGCTTCTTCGCGCGGTACGGCCGCCCGGACGCGCGCTTCACGTTCTCGTTCATGGTGGCCCTCCTCCACTACGACTGGCCCTTCAACGTTCGAGAGCTCGAGAGCTGCGTGAAGCGCGGCCTCGCGATCACCGAGTCGGAAGCCCTCGACACGCCGCACCTGCCCGACGCCATCGCCGAGGTCATGCGCGGCTACGGCAACAAGTCGGCGCGCGCGTCGCTCCCGAGCGTGCTGCCCCCCGCGCCGCAGGGGCTGCCCCCGCCGAGCTTCCCGGTGTTCTCGCCGCCCTTCCCGCCGCCGTCCGCGCCCGCCGCGCCCGTCTCGTCGCCCCTCTCGTCGCCCCTGGGCCCGCGGTCCGTCGCGCCCACGGAGGCGGAGCTGCGGGCCGTGCTCGCCAAACACGCCGGCAACGTGGCCGCGGTCGGGCGCGAGCTAGGCAAGGAGCGCATGCAGATTCACCGCTGGCTCAAGAAATTCGGCATCTCGCTCGACGAGTACCGGTCGTAGCCGGCGCGCACCGCGCTTACGGATCGCCCGGCTCCTCGCCGACGCCAGCCACGCGCAGGCCCTCGTCCTCCCGG
Source organism: uncultured Polyangiaceae bacterium (assembly GCA_964531755.1). Taxonomy (GTDB): domain Bacteria; phylum Myxococcota_A; class Polyangia; order Polyangiales; family Polyangiaceae; genus JAAFHV01. The sequence continues at coordinate 2,233 of CAZHGG010000652.1, read as the reverse complement.
CGAACGAGGAGCACGAGCGTGTCCCCGAAGAGCGGATCGCCGCCGACGCGCGCCACGAGCACCGGCACGCGCACGAGCACGTCGCCCTCGCGCATCTCGCGCGGGCGCTGCCGCGCCTCGAGATCCGCGTAGCGGTGCCGCTCGAGGCGGTCGAGGCGCGCGGGCTCGAGCCCCGCGATGCGCTGGTACTCGTAGCGGCGGAGGCGCGCCCGGAAGGTCTCGATCGGTCGCCCCCCCGAGTGACCGAGCAGCGTCGCGTCGGGGCTGAGGAGGCGGCCGAGCGCTTCGAGGTCCTCGCGCTCCCACGCGTGAAAATAGCGCCGCACGAGGGCGCCGAGCGCGCGGTCGTCGAGCGGCTCGTGGAGCGCGACGAGGGGCACGTCGGTGTCGCTCCGCTCGACGGGCGCGGGGAGCGTCGCCGCGGGCTCGAGCACGACGCCGTCGGGGCGGCGTGGCTCCTTGGGCAGCTCGGTGACCGTGGGGAACCCGCCCCCGCCGCAGCCTACGACCAGCGCGGCCGCGAGGGCGACGCCCGCGCCTGTGGCGACCCGAGCCGCGCGCGCCACGGAGTTACATCTTATGTATTTCTGGCCTCTCGCCACGGCTGAGCGTGAGGATCGCACGTTCCGGCGCGCTCTTCCAGCGCGGCTCGGCCACGGGGCTCGACGCAGCGAGCGACCACTCGTCGTCGAAGTCGCTCGCGAGCAACACGCAGCGCGCGCTCTCGAGCTCCGCGCTGCGCCGGAGCGCGAGGTCGTCGTGGAGGATCGCCTCGACGTCGGCGCGGCCGGCGAACACGCGGTAGGCCATCGGCGCGCCGGCGCTGAGCGCGACCACGTACGAGCCGGTCGCCACGAGGCAGTTGAGGCTCGCCCGGGGCGCGCCCAGCTCCGCCACGACGCCGTCGACCATCGCGAGGGCCTCGACGAGGGCGTCCCGCACGAGCGAGGCGGAGCCCACCTGCTCGAGGGCGCCGCGGTCGTGGAGGAACGAGAGCAGCAGGTAGAAGAACACCTCGGCGTCGGTCTCTCCGCGCACCTGACCGCGCAGGAACGCGGGGATGGCCTCGAGCAGGCGGTCACGCACGGCGTCGAACGCCGGGATGGCGCCGGTCTGGGCGAAGAGCCACTGTCGGAAGCGGAAGGGGTGGGTGTTCTCCGTGCGCAGGGCGCCGAGCGTGGCCGCCCGCACATGCCCCACGAGCAGGTCGGCGCGCACCTGCGAGGCCTGGGCGGCGAGATCGACGTCGGGGCCGTCGTCGGAGGGGCGGCGGCGGATGAGGACCTCGTCGCCCTGGTAGAAGCCGAGACCCCACCCGAGCGGCGCGCCGCGCCCGCGCGCGAGCAGCGCCTCGCGCTCGGCGAGGAGCACGTGCGGGGCGAGGTCCGGGCGGTTGCCGACGAGGGCCATGAGCCGCGCCATCAGGCACCTCCCTTGGCTTGCGGTGCGGCCGGCGCGTCGGCGGCGGGGGCCTCACGGTCAACCGCGACCCGCGCCCGCGCGAGCATCGCCTCCGTGGCGGCGCGACGCGCGCCGATCCACCGCTCCGACAGCAGGCGGGCGAAGAACGGCGCCCCCGCCGCGAGCGCGAGCGCGACGCCCCACGGGGGCAGAGACACGGAGGAGAGAGACGGAGCGGGCATGGGAACTTCCCCTCTCATTTTGACACATCCAGACCGTGGACGCGAAGCGCGGCGGCGTCGCGCGCGTGGCCGAGCGCGAGGCCCAGCGCGGCGAACGCGCTACTTCTGCGGCGGAATGATGAAGGGCACGACGTGCTCGCGGTCCTCGAACGACGTGCGGTATTGCGCCGCCTGGTGCTGCGTCGCGAACGGGCCCACGCGGACGCGGAACCACGTGCCGCGGCCCGCGACGTTCGCCTCGCTCACGTAGGCCTTGTGGCCGCGCTCGCGCAGCTGCTTCGCGAACGCCTCGCCCTCGTCGCGCGTGCGAAAGGAGCTCACCTGGAGCTGGAAGCCGCCCTCGTGCCCGGCCGCCGCGGGGGAGGCCTCCGCCGCGGGCTTCGCGCCGTCGCTCGCGGCCTTCGTGAGCGGATCGCGGGGGCGCGTGACGAGCGGGGTCGCCTCGAGGATGTTGGCGGCGGGAAGCGGCACGACCGGCAGCCGGTCGCCGGCGCCCGGCGGGGGGGGGGGGCGCCCCCGCCCCGGGGCGCAGATCGGAAGAGCGTGGGGGAGGGGAAGAGGGTATATCAAGGTGGGGGCCGGAGAAATAA
>CAZHGG010000651.1:0-4249 GCA_964531755.1 uncultured Polyangiaceae bacterium | reverse complement strand
GCGATCACCATCCCGCGGCCTGCCCGCTATTCCGAGCAGCTCGGCCCGGAGGCCCAGGGCGACGTGCTCGGCGGCGAGCGCGCGCGCGGCGGGCACGTCGTCCACGAGCTTCACGATGCCACAGCGGCGGTACCCCACGTGTACGCCGGTGCGCTCCTCGAGGTCGCGCGTGAACGCCGGGTACGCGTCGCGCGCGCGCACGAAGTCGAGCAAGTCGGGGCCCGCGTGGGCCTCCATCTGCGCGCCGAGGATGCCGCCGGCCGCGCGCGACGCCTCGGCGCCCACGACCGCGCGCTCGAGGAGCGCGTCGGCGGCGCCGCGCGCGCGGAGCGCGAGCGCCGTGGAGAGGCCCATGATTCCGCCGCCGATGACGATGACCTTCATGCCGCTCCTCTGCGCCTCGCTTGCATGTTCATGCGCGGGACCCTAGCCCGGCGACGCACGCGACGCACGCCCCGCCGAGCCGGCATGAGAGCCCGCAGTCCGGGAGTTGACCTGACGCGGGTCGGCGGGGTCCCGGCGCCGCGGGAGGCTGTCGCGCGGCCGCCGGATAGGGCACCCTGGGCACATGGCGCTCGACCCACGCGTAGGAGCTCTCGTCGGGGAGTGGCGCATGGAAGAGAGCCTCGGCGGCGGCGCCGTGTGGTCGACCTACAAAGCGCGCCGCTTCGGCGAGCGGGGCGTGATTCGCCTCTTGAGCCATGACGCCGCGCAGAGCGAAGCGGTCCGTGAGCGGTTCGGGGCCGTGCGGAGCGTCGTCGAGCGGGTGGGGCACGCTAGCGCCCTCCAGGTGCGCGACACCGGGGAGTCCAAGGACGGAGACCTCTTCGCCCGCTTCGAGCTCGCCGAAGGCGATTCGCTCGCGAACGCCCTGCGCGAGGCTTCCGCGCAGCTTCCCGCCGGAGTGCGTCCGCTCGGGCGTCGTCCGTCGACGATGGCGGTCGAGCTCGCGCTCAGGGTGACCTGCGGAGTCCTCGACTGCCTCGCGGCGGCGCACGAGCGAGGCGTGCTCCACCGCGACGTTCGACTCGAGACGATCTTCCTCGCCGACCGCCGGACGGGCCGGGTGCGGCTTGGAAACTTCGGAATGGTCGCGGTCCTCGACGCGACCAAGGTGTGGGGCACCCGCCTCGACTCGATCGCCTTCCTGGCGCCCGAGCAAGCGATGGGCCTCGTCGACCAGCTCGACGCACGGGCAGACCTGTTCGCCGTCGGCGCCGTGCTCCACACGCTCGTGACTGGGCAGCTCTTCCACGCGGACAAGACCCAGGAGGAGGCCCTCATGGCGGCCGCGACGAAGCCGGTGAGGCCGGTCTCGAGGCTCGGCTATGGGGTCCCCGACGCGGTGTCCGACATCCTCGAGAGGTCGCTCGCGTGGGACCGCCGCAATCGGTACGGCAGCGCCCGTGAAATGCAGGCGGCGCTCGAGGAGGCGCTCGTGGCCCTGAGCGGGGACAGGCCCAGCGACGGGACCTAGCGCCCGTCGCTCGCGGGGCCCACGACGCACGCCGCGGGCTCCACGTCGGGGCGCACGCCCAGGAACACGGGCCACCGGAGGCGCCCGTCGGACGACCACGAGCCGTAGCGCACGGCCACCACCACGAGGGGCCGCACGTACGTGCGGGGCTCCTTCTCCCACGGGCCCTCGGCCGGCGGCTCCTTCACGGCGAGCGCCCGCAGCACGGGCAGGAGGTGCGCGACGAGCGCGTCGGAGAGGCCCGAGCCGGCCTTGCCGCGCACCACGAGCCGCTCCCCCTCGTACGACGCGAGGTCGAGCGCGCCGAGCTGGCCGCTCGCGCCGCCTTCCGTGTATCCTACAACCACGAAGTCCGCCTCGCGCGTGGTCTTCCACTTGAGCCAGTCGCTCGTGCGCTCGCCGGGCCGGTAAGGCGAGCCGAGGCGCTTGCCCACCACACCCTCGAGCCCCCGCGCCTCGCACAGGGCGAAGATCTCCGTGCCCTTGCCCACGTGGCCCTCGTGGGCGATGGCGAGCGAGCGCCCGGGCAGGAGCGCGCGCACGAGGTCCTTGCGGGCCTCGAGGGGCAGCGAGCGCACGTCGCGCCCGGCGACGAGGAGCGCGTCGAACACGAGGTAGGCCACGGGCACCTCGCGCGCGGCCCGCGCGACGTCGCCGGTCTCGGCGGCGATGCGGCGCTGCAGGCGCTCGAAGCTCGGCAGGCCCTCGGCGTCGAGGGCCACGATCTCGCCGTCGAGCACGAACGACGGCTCGGCGACGGCCTCGAGCGCCGCGACCACCTCCGGGTACACCCGCGTCGCGTCGCGGCCGGAGCGGTAGGTGAGCGTCACGCGGTCGCCGTCGCGGACGGCGACGATGCGCACGCCGTCGAGCTTCAGCTCGTAGAGCGTTCCCGGATCGTCGAGCCGCTCGCCGGCCGCGAGCTTGCACAACATGGGGGCGCGCTGCTTCGGCGTGAGCGCGCGGGCGGGGTCACTCGGCGAGCCGGCTCGGGTCTCTTCTTGCAGGGTTTTCGACAAGCCAAGCCTCCGTCCCCTACGCTTAGCGGGCCATGCCAGCGCGCTCCATCGGATCCGGCACCATTTCGTTCGGCCTCGTGTCGATCCCCGTCAAGCTCTACACGGCCGCGGCGCCGAAGGGGGTGCACTTCAACATGCTGCACGGCAAGTGCGGCAGCCGCATGAAACAGCAGTACGTGTGCCCCATCGACAACGAGGTGGTGGAGCGCAAAGACATGGTGCGCGGCTACGAGCACACCAAGGACACCTACGTGCACTTCACCGACGAGGAGCTCAAGACCCTCGAGGCCGAGCGCACGAGCCAGCTCGAGCTGCTCGAGTTCGTGCCCGCGACCAGCGTGGACCTCGTCTCGATAGAGAAGACCTATTACCTCGGCCCCGACAAGGGCGGCGATCGCGCCTACGCGCTGCTCTCCGAGTCGATGGAGCGCGCGGGCCGCATGGCCGTGGGCAAGTTCGCGCAGCGCGGCAAGGAGAACCTCGTGCTCGTGCGGCCCTACAAGAAGGGCCTCGTGCTCCACGAGGTGTTCTACGCCGACGAGGTGCGCGACTTCGGCGAGGTGGAGACCGGCGGCGCCTTCGAGTTCAAGCCCATCGAGCGCGATCTCGCCGACAAGCTCATCGAGCAGCTCGCCCAGGACACCTTCGAGCCGTCGCGCTTCAAAGACGAATACGCCGCGCGCGTCCTCGCCGCGGTGGACGCCAAGGTCGCCGGCAACGAGGTCACGGTCTCGGAGGAGGCGCCCAAGGCGCAGATCATCGATCTCCTCGAGGCGCTCAAGCGCAGCGTGGCGGCGACCACCGCGGCGCGCGCCGCCGAAGACGCGCCCGAGAGCGCGCCAGGTGGCGGGCCGAAGAAGGCGGCGCTGCGCGAGGACGAGGCCGAGGCGGAGAAGTCCGTCGGGTAGGAGTGTGTCGGGCATAGTCTCCCTGCCGTCGTTCCGCGGCCGTAGGCCGAGGGTCGTACGGGGCGAGCGCAGCGCTTTTCTTTGTACCCCGACCTCGAACTCGACCCCGACCCCGACCCCGACCTCGAACTCGACCCCGACCCCGACCCCGACCTCGACCTCGACTCGAAATCGCGCTGACCCCGGGCGTGCAGCGCCGCCCTGAGCCTCGCGGTCGAGCGCCCGCGCGAGGTTTGGTTTGGTCGGTCACGCGAGAGCGCGCAGGAGCCGCGCCAGCGCCACCACGAACGAGCGACACGCACGAGGCGCTGTTACGCCTCCTGCGCGACCGGGGGCATGACCGACCAAACCAAGCCTCGCGCTCTCCACCTCCCTCACCACAAACTCGTCGCCTACACAGTCTCCGTAGAGCTCCTGCTGGCCATCAAGGCGGCGAACATCCGCGATGCCAAGCTCCGCGAAGAAGCCGTGCGCGCCGCGAAAGGCACATGCCTCAACTGCGCCGAAGCTGCCGGACGCGTCTCCCCGGCCGACAAGGCCCGCGTGTTCGCCATCGCCCGTGGCGAAGCGGTTGAAGCGGTCGCCGCGGTGGAGATCGCCGCACACGCGGGGGACGCCACCCAAGAAGCGGCCGACCGATGCGTCGTCCTCGGGGATCGGTTGGTGGCGCTCCTCACGGCCTCATCCGCCGCTGAGGGTTCGCGCTCGCCGCCCGCGGCCCTCGGGTCGCGGGCGGGGTCGGGGTCGGGGCTCGCGGTTTGGGGTCGGGGTCGCGGTCGGGGGTCGGGGTCGGGGTCGGGGTCGGGGTCGGGATCGGGGGCGGTCGGGGTCGGGATCGGGTGGCG
>CAZHGG010000650.1:0-4257 GCA_964531755.1 uncultured Polyangiaceae bacterium | reverse complement strand
GGCTACGGCTTCGATCAGCAGCCCCAGGCCCCCGCGTACCCGCAGGCCGCGCCGCAGCCTCAGCCCGCCGCCCAGCCGCCAGCGCCCGCGTACCAGCCCCCGCCCCCGCCCGCGCTCCCGGCGAACGCGCTTCGCGGCTTCGTCGTGTCCTACCAGAGCAACCCGGCGGGCGACTTCTGGCCCCTCACCGGCTGCCGGAAGGTCATCGGGCGCGCGAACTCGGGCGAGAACGTGGACATCCCGCTGAGCGACGCGACCACTTCGTCTCGCCACGCGGCCCTCTCGATCGACGGAGTGAGCGGCACCGTCACGCTCGAGGACACCGGCTCGACGAACGGCACGTTCGTCAACGAGGAGCACGTCGGCTTCAACGGCCGCCGCGATCTCCGCGACGGAGACAAGCTGCGCTTCGGCGGCTACGTCGCGTTCGTGAAGCTCATCACGCGCACACACTGAGCGGGCGCCGGCGGAGCGCGCCTCGCGCGGTCCTTCGGCGGCGCTTGGGCGCCCACTCGGTCGCCCGGCAGCGCTCAGAAAAACGCTCCACGTTGGGTCGCGAGCGCGGCCCGCGGGAGGCTCGTGGCGCGCGCGATCGGCGGTCGAGGTGTTGAGTCCTTCCTGGTCGGGCGAAATCTTGGTATTTCGTCAACGCGACAAGGAGTCCTCGTGAACCGATTTGCCGCCTCCGCCACGCCACACGCGCCCGCCCGATCCCTCCTCGCAGTGGCCGTGCGGGCGCTCGCCGCGGCGCTCGCGCTGCTCCTCGTCATCGCGCACCCCGCGAGGGCGGCCGTCGAGACGCGGCTGCTCCGCATCGACCCGCGGGCGGGCGTGCGCGACGGCGCGCCGCTGCTCACGTCCGTCGTCGAGCTCGTGCAGTTCTCCTCGCTGAGCGAGGTCGTCAGCAACCAGGGGTGCGCGCCGCTGCGCGGCGACGCCTACCTGAACTGCCTCAGCGCCGCTGTCGAGGCGCCTGGCGCCATCGCCAAGCCGTTCCCGTTCCCCGACGCGCAGGCTCGTCTCTTCGTCCGTGTGGACGGCGCCGAGAGCCCCGCCACCTTCGTGAGCAAGACCGCTTGGGGCGCCGCGAAGAAGGACCCGCTCGTCGGCACCGCGTGGCTCATCGCGCTCGACGCCTCGAGCATGATGGGCGCCCGCTACCAGGACGCCCGCGAGGTCGCGAACCAGTTCATCGGCGCGCTCGGCCCGAACGACCTCGCGAAGCTCATCATCTTCGACGACAAGCTGAACGCGTACCGCGCGAACACCGAATGGACCCCCGCGCGCGAGAAGGCGAAGCTCATCGCGATCCTCGCGGCGAACGGCAGCCCATCGGCGTCGAGCGGCAGCGGCCGCCCGTTCGGTGGCCAGGTGAAGAACATCGCCCGCGCCTTCGGCGACCTCGGCAACAGCGGCAGCGTGCAGACCATCCCCATGATGCAGGCGATGGTGCTCCTCTCGAACGGCGCCGGGCGCGAGGACGGCGGGAGCGTGGCGGCCACCGCCGAGGTGATGAAGCAGTTCTTCAACAAGGGCCGCTTCCCCGAGGACAACAGCGCCTCTCCGAAGACGCCGCTGCCGGTCATCTCGGTCTACTTCCCGAACGCCCGCGGCTTCGTCAACGACAAGCTTTCTCTGAATGATTTTCAGTACATGCAGGACATCTCGAACCCCGAGATCGGGGGCTTCTTCGACATCGTCCAGGCGGGGCAGTCGGTCACCAAGGCGCGCACGATCGTCAAGCTCGTGAACGACCGCTTCGACAAGATGTGGGTCGTGAAGTGGAAGCTCGCGTGCCTCGCGCCCACGGTGGAGCAGTCGTTCACGCTCGCGTTCGACAACACCAAGCCGCCGATCAAGCCGGACGCCACCTTCAAGGACGTGCCGCTCGGCGTGAACCCCACGCAGTGGCCGCTCGACCTCAACCTCGCGCAGACCAAGCTCGAGGCGGACGCGAACCCCCTCTACCCGGGCGGCACGTTCCGGGTGTACGGCAACTTCTGCTGGGGTGGCGACAAGTCGCGCGCCGAGGCCTACTTCGTCCCGGCGGGCTCGCGCCCGGACCCGAACGTCAACAAGAACGATCCGCGCGTGGCCGCGCAGGCGATGCAGACGCTCATCGCCCAGAACATGCGCGGCGGCGCGCTCGAGGCCTCCGACACGTTCGTCTCCCTCCAGGTGCCGGACGACGAGAAGATCCTCGAGGGCAACGGCGAGCAGATGATCACGCGGCTCGTCCTCTACGACAACAAGGCGAAGCGGGCGAGCGGGTACGACGAGAAGACCGTCCTGACGCTGAAGGCGCAGAAGAAGCCGCTCAACATCCTCCTCGTCGCGGGCATCGGCGGCGGCGTCGTCGTGATTCTGCTGCTGCTCGTGGTGCTCCTCCGCGGGGGCGGGGGCGGTGGCGGTGGAAAGCGAGGTCGGTCTGCGGCGCCCCCTCCCGCGCCGGTCGTGGCCGGGGGCCCGCCTCCCTACGGCGCGCCTCCCGGAGGTGGGTACGGCGGTCCCCCTGGCTACGGCGCGCCCGGCGGCTACGGAGGGCCGCCGCAGGGTGGCGGGTACGGAGGCGGGGGCTACGGCGCAGCGCCCGTGAACCCTCCCCCTTTAGCCTGAGCCCGGCGCCGGCGCTGTCGGGGCTCGGGCCCGCGGCGGTGCCCGCGCACGGCGCGTCCCCTCCGCAGGTCGGCTATCCGGCCGCGGTCCCGGCGTCGGCGCCCCCCGCCGCCTACGGTGCCCCGCCGCCGATCGCGCCCCCCCCGAACGCGCCCCCCCGAGGAGCGACGCAGGGCGTGGTCATCGGCGAGGTGATCTGCCCGTCATGCCGCCTCCCCACGATGACCACCCCCGGCGTAGCGTCGGTCTGCTTCTCGTGCGGGCAGCCCCTGGGCGCGCCGGTCGCGTCGGACGCCCCCAAGGGCTACGCGCTCACGGGCGCGCTGCCGTCCGCCCTCGCCCCGCCCGTCGACCCCTACGGCGCGTCCAGCGCGCGCCTCGTGGGCGCCGCGGGGGACTTCCCCGTCACCGTGGCCGAGGCCGCGGTCGGGCGGGATCCGGCCAAATGCCGGGTGGTGCTCACCGAGCCTCGGGTGAGCGGCGTGCACGCCCACGTGCGCCTGCTCGACGGCGCGGTGCAGGTGCGTGACGGCGGCTCGAACAACGGGACCTACGTCGACGGCGCGCGCATCCCCGCCGAGGTCTGGGTTTCCGTCCGCGTGGGAGCCGAGCTACGCTTTGGCCCCGTGACCTTCACGGTGATGCGTTGACCGCGCCCCGAGACACCCTGGTCGAGCCCATCGCGGTCGAGCTCGCGTTCCGCACCGATCCGGGGCGGGATCCCGACAAGCAGGTGAACGAGGACGCCGGCTTCCACAAAGCCACGCGCTTTGGAACGCTCTGCGTCGTGTGCGACGGGATGGGCGGCCACGCGAACGGCCAGGACGCGTCCGCCGCCGCGATCAAGGCCATCGAGGAGACGTTCGACGCCGCCTCCCCGGGGGCGAGGGGCCGCGACCTCCTCCGCGAGGGGATCACGCTCGGGCACAAGCGCGTCCGCGAGCTCCCGCTCGCGGCGGGCGAGGCCCGGGCCGGCTCGACGGTCGTCGCGGTGCTCCTCACGCCGCACGGCGCCGAGATCGCGCACGTGGGCGACAGCCGGGTGCTGCTCGTCTCGCGCGGTCGCATCCAGCAGCTCACCCGCGATCACTCGATGGTGCAGCTCATGGTCGAGGCAGGGATGATCCGGCCCGAGGAGGCCGCGACCCACCCCGACGCGAACAAGATCATGCGCGCGCTCGGCATCGCCGCCGACGTGGAGGTGGAGCTGCGGCCCGAGCCGCTCCCGTTCTCCCCCGGCGACGTGTTCGTCCTCGCCAGCGACGGGCTCACCGATCTCGTGACCGACGCCGAGATCTTCTCGATGGCCGGCCAGCTGCCGCTCGAGCAGGCCGCAGGGCAGCTCGTGGACCTCGCGAACGCGCGGGGCGGCCACGACAACATCACCGTGCTGCTCGCGCGCGCCCGCGAGGCGTCGACCTCGTCGGTCGGCGCGACGCTCATCTCGGAGGGCGTCGGCACCGTGCCCGATCCGCCGGCGGAGCGACCGGGCGCCACCGTGCTCGCCGCCCCGCTCCCGATGTCCCCACCGGGCGGCCCGCCCGCCCCCGCGACGCTGGCGGTGGCCCCGGCGCTCGCGGTCCCGCCGCATGTGGCCGCGCCCGGGGTGACGTTGCCCGCGGCGCTCCCGCCGAGCCCGCC
>CAZHGG010000649.1:0-4257 GCA_964531755.1 uncultured Polyangiaceae bacterium | reverse complement strand
GGCGCCGTGGGCGAGCCGCGTTGGACCTACGCTGTGGGCAAGCTCGCCGAGGAGCACCTCGCGATCGCGTACCACAAGGAGCACGGGCTCCCCACCACCGTGGTTCGTCCGTTCAACGTGTACGGGCCCGGCCAAGTGGGCGAGGGCGCGCTCCGCAACTTCATCCAGAAGGCGATCCGCGACGAGCCCATCGAGGTGCACGGCGACGGCAGCCAGATCCGCGCGTGGTGCTTCGTCGACGACATGGTCGACGCGGTGCTCCTCACCATGGAGCACCCCAAGGCGGTCGGCGAGACCTTCAACATCGGCAACTCGCGCGCCGTGTGCACGATCTACGCGCTCGCCGAGACCACGGTCCGGGTGCTCGGCTCGAAGAGCAAGATCACCCTCGTGCCGCGCGATCTGGCCGACGTGGCCATGCGGATCCCCAACGTGCGCAAGTCGAGCGAGCTCATCGGCTTCAACGCGAAGGTCGATCTCGACGAGGGCATCGCCCGGGCCGCCGAGTACTACCGGAGCCAGGCGTGATCCGACTCTCGGTCCCCAGCATCAACGACGACGATCTGGCGGCCGTCGCGCGGGTCTTGAAGACGGGCTTCCTCGTGCAGGGGCCGGAGGTCGCGAAGTTCGAGGCCTCCATGAAGGCGATCACGGGCTCGAAGCACGCGGTCGCGCTCACCAACTGCACGGCGGCGCTCCAGCTCGCGCTGCTCGCGCTCGACGTCCGCCCCGGCGACATCGTGCCCGTCACGGCGTACTCGTGGCTCTCGACCGCGAACGTGATCGAGCTCTGCGGCGCGCAGCCCGTGTTCGTCGACATCGACGAGCGCACGTTCAACATGTGCCCGGATGCGCTCGAGGCGACCCTCGCGCGGCTCACCAAGACCGAGGACGCCCGCCGGCGCGTGAAGGCCATCCTGCCCGTGCACACGTTCGGGCAGACCGCCGACATGACGCGCCTGCTCGCGATCGCGGAGCGCTACGGTGTGCCGCTCGTCGAGGACGCGGCGTGCGCGCTCGGCGCCACGTGGCAGGGCAAGCAGGCCGGCTCCATGGGCGTGATGGGCTGCTTCAGCTTCCACCCCCGCAAGGCGCTCACTACGGGCGAGGGCGGGGCCATCACCACCGACGACGAGGCGCTCGCGAACCGCCTGCGCGCGCTCCGCAACCACGGCCAAGACCCTACGGCGCCATCCGCCGACTTCGTCATGCCGGGCTTCAACACGCGCATGACCGAGTTTCAGGCCGCGCTCGGCACGACCCAGCTCGCGCGGCTCGAGCCGGTGCTCGCGGGGCGGCGCAAGCTCGCGCGCGCGTACGACGAGCTGCTGGCGAAGACCGCGCTCACCGCGCCGTACGTCGCGCCCGGCGCCGAGCACGCCGTGCAGAGCTACGTGGCCACGCTGCCGGAGGCGGCCGCGCCCCACCGCGCCGACCTCATCCGCACGCTCCGCGAGCGCGGCATCGAGACCAACATCGGCACCTGGCACATGCCCCTCACCACGTACTTCCGCACGCGTTATGGGTACCGCCCAGGCGACTTCCCGGTGGCCGATCGCGTGTTCGCGCGCTCGCTCACGCTGCCGCTGTACGACGGTCTCACCCAGGCCGACCTCGCGCGGGTGGTCACGGAGATTGGCGCCGTGCTCGCCACCCTCGGCTAGCGTACGCAAGTACCGAAGAATACATCGGAAATAGGGTACGTCTCTGCCCGGGCCGCGGGCAGACCTCGCCGCTGATCACGACCGCACCGTGTCCTTGTGTGTGGCGGCGAGGGCGAGGAACGCGTCGCGACGCAGGCCTTGGCCGTCGGCCAGGGCGCGCGGGAGCGCCGCCCGTGGCAGCAGGGTGCCGCCTGCGTAGCGTAGCCCGCCGCCCTCCTCGGGCGGCGAGCGCGTGAACGTGGAGAGCTCCGCGAACGAGCGGTCTTGGCCGCGCTCGAACACCTTCGCGAGGAAGAGGGCCTCGGTCTCCGTCTCGTCGCTCACGACCACGCCCATGTATTTCAGCGAGCGCCCGGCGCGCGAGAGCTCGGCGATCCGCGCGTCGGCGGCCTCGGGATCAGGCGCGCGGTCGGGGTGGTCGGGCGCGAGGGTGGCGTAGAGGTACTCGCCGTCGCCCAGCGCGAACGCCGAGTAGCGCGCACGCACGAGCGCGCCGCAGGTGGCCGGCGCGACGGCGCCGAGGTGGGCGGGGCGGCAGCACGCCGCGTAGGTGCGGCCGGAGCGGCAGGGGCAGGGGTCGCTGTTCTTCACGGCGCGAGTGTAGACGAACCGGGACGCCCCGCGCGTCGGCGCCGCGCCCGCCTCGAGGCCCTTGCGACCCACCCGAGAACCGGCGCACTCTTCGGGCGACGGCCGCGCGGAGCGGCCCCGGAGGCCACGACCATGCGCAGCACGATGATGGACACGCCGCTCTCGCTCGCGACCCTCCTCCGCCACGCCGAGCGCGTGCACGGCGGCGCCACCGTCACCACGGCCACGGAGCACGGCAGCCGAAAGGCCACGTTCCGCGAGTGCGCGCGGCGCGCGTCGAGGCTCGCGCACGCCCTCCGCGGGCTCGGCGTGGTCAGCGACGAGCGCGTCGCGACCTTCATGTGGAACAACCAAGAGCACCTCGAGGCGTACATGGCCGTGCCGGCGATGGGCGCGGTGCTGCACACCCTCAACATCCGGCTCCCGCCGGCGGAGGTCGCGTTCATCGCGAACGCCGCCTCGGATCACGTCGTGCTGGTCGACGCGTCGCTCCTGCCCCTGTTCATGGGCATCGTGGGCGACTGCATCACCGTCGCGCACGTGGTCGTGGTGGGCGAGGCGGAGCCCGCGGCGCTCGCGGCGCTCGGCGCCTCGGGCAAGGCCGTGCACCGCTACGAGGCGCTGCTCGCCGAGGCCCCCGACGAGCCCTTCGACTACCCCGTGGTGGACGAGCGCGAGGCCTGCGCCATCGCCTTCACGAGCGGCACGACCGGCTCGCCAAAGGGTGTATCCTACAGCCACCGCTCGGCGATGTTGCACTCGATGCAGCTCTGCCTCGGCGACAGCACGGCGGTGGGCTCGAGCGACCGCATCCTCGCGGTGGTGCCCATGTTCCACGTGTGCGCGTGGGGTCTACCGTGGGCCGCGATGCTCGTCGGCGCGAGCCTCGTCTTCACCGATCGCTTCCTCCAGCCCGACGCGGTCGCGCGGCTCATCGTCGCCGAGCGCCCCACGTTCGCGGGCGCCGTGCCCACGATCTGGACGGCGCTGCTGCACCACGTCGACCAGCACCCCGTGGACCTCAGCTCGTTTCGCATGGTGCTCGTCGGCGGCTCCGCGTGCCCGCCTTCGCTCATGCGGGCCTTCGAAGAGCGCCACCGCATGAAGATCGTGCACGCGTGGGGCATGACCGAGACGAGCCCGCTCGGCTCCGTGGCGGTGCCCCCGGAGGGCGTCACGGGCGAAGAGGCGTGGACGTACCGCGTGACCCAGGGGCGGCTCTCCGCGTTCGTGGAGGCGAAGCTGCTCGGCCCCGACAACCAGGAGATCCCCCACGACGGCGCCACGTCGGGCGAGCTCTGCGTGCGCGGCCCCTGGGTGACGGGCAGCTACTACCCGGAGAACGATCCTGAGAAGTTCGAGGACGGGTGGCTCCGCACCGGCGACGTGGGCACCCTCTCCCCCACGGGGTACCTCACGCTCACGGATCGCGCGAAGGACGTCATCAAGTCGGGCGGCGAGTGGATCTCCTCGGTGGCCCTCGAGAACCACCTCATGGCCCACCCCGACGTGCTCGAGGCGTGCGTCGTCGGAGTTCCCGACGAGAAATGGGGCGAGCGCCCCCTCGCGTGCGTGGTGCCGCGCCCAGGCAAGTCGCCCACCTTCCACGAGCTCAAGGCGTCGCTCACGGACAAGGTCGCCAAGTGGCAGCTCCCCGAGCGCTGGACCGAGCTCGCCTCCGTGCCCAAGACGAGCGTCGGCAAGTTCGACAAGAAGCGGGTCCGCGCCGACTACGCCGCCGGGAAGCTCCTCGTCGAGCGCGTCGAGGGCTAGCTGCTAGCAGCCCGCGCGGTCACTGCGCGTAGACGCGCACGTCGGTCGCCGCCGACTGGCACATCCGCAGGGTCTCGCCGAAGTCGGGGTGCCGCACCATGAGCCGACCGTCGGCGAGCGTGGTCTGTTGCCAGTCGCGCCGGGGCGTGCCGGGGCGCAGGAGCGACTCCTCCACCACGTGCGGGCCGCAGGCGTGGAGCCACGCGCCGAGGCCCTCGATGCGCGTGAT
>CAZHGG010000648.1:0-4263 GCA_964531755.1 uncultured Polyangiaceae bacterium | reverse complement strand
ATGCTCGCGGTCGCCGCCGTGACCGCCTCCGTGTGGTGCGCGTGGCCCACCAGGAGCGGCAGCGGGGCGCACGCCGCGGCCTGGAGCACGGCCGCCGCGGTGAGCGCGCGGCGGTCGCCCAGCTTGCGGTGGAGGAGGCCGCCCGCGACCGAGCCGGTGACGCCCGCGAGCGTGCCCACGGTGACGGCGAGCGCGCCGATGCGCTCCTTCGACCACCCGCCGTCCACGAGCACGGGCTTGAGCAGCGCGCCAGCGGCGTGGAGCCCGAGTTTGTAGCCGAACGCCACGAGGAGCACCGCGCGCACCTCGGGCCGCAGCATCGCGCGGAGGGCGGACCACGCCGCCGAGAGCTCACTCCGGAGCGACGTCGAGGCGCGTGGTTCATCGCCCCCCGCGGCCGCGTCTCCGCCGGCACCGCCCTCGCCCTCGCCCACGAGCGTGGTCCCGAGCGAGGTCACGAGCACGAGGAGCGCGAGGCCGAGGATCGCGCGCCGCTCCCCGAGCCGGTCGCCCAGCGAGAGCAGGCCCGCGCCGCCGGCGACCATGCCGAGCCGGTAGGCGCCGACCTGCGCGACGTTGCCGAGCCCGCGCTCGCCCGCGGAGAGCGTGCGCACGGCGAGCCCGTCGACGAACACGTCTTGGGTCGCCGCCAGGAGCGCCGCGACCGCCGTGAGCGTGAACCAGAGCGCCCACGCCTCCGACAGCGGTCGGACCGCGTAGAGCGCGAGCGTGCTCGCGAGCGCCGCCTGGAGCGCGAAGACCACCGAGCGCGCCCGCGCGCGGAGCCGCGGCGTGTCGCCCGCGCGCGCCCACAGCACCTTCAAGGCCCACGGGAGCTGGAGCCACGACACGGCCGCGATGAGGCTGTAGGAGGCGTGGCCCTGCCGGAGCGCGACGGGCAGGTACTCGGCCGCGATCCCGAGGGGCACGCCCTGGGCGAGGTACAGCGCCCCGAGCCCGACGAGCTTGCCCGCGCCGCCGCCGTCCGCCGTCCGCGCTGGGGTCGCCACGGACTGAGTGTAGACGAACGGCGGGCTGCTCACCCCGCTTCCGCTTGGCCTCGAGAGGGTGTAGGTCGCGGCGCGTGCGCACGGTCCTGCTCCTGGTCGCGTCGAACATCTTCATGACCTTCGCCTGGTATCGCCACCTGCGGCACCAGGCGGGCTCGCCGCTCTGGAGCGCGGTGCTCGTGAGCTGGGGTATCGCGTTCTTCGAATATTGCCTCGCCGTCCCCGCGAACCGCATCGGTTATGGCAGGTTCACTCTGGCCGAGCTGAAGGTCACCCAGGAGATCATCTCGCTCGTCGTGTTCGGCGCGTTCTCCGCGCTCTGGATGCGCGAGCGGGTCACCCTGAACCACCTCTGGGCCGCGTGCTGCCTCGTGGGCGCGGCCTTCTTCGTGTTCCGCCGCTGAAGCGGCGCTCGGCCTCCACGATGCGGCCCGTCGGGCGCGGGCCCGCCACGCCGCCCGCCGACGCGAAGTTCGCGCTCGACGCTGGGCCTCCCCGAGGGGAAGATGAGGGCACGATGAGCCTCCGACTGTGTGCATCCTGCAATCGTCACGTGCGTGAGTCGTGCTGCCCGTTCTGCGGCGCCACGGAGAGCCTGCCGCTCCCCGTGCCGCACTCTCGCTCGAGCCGCGCCGCGATGGTCTTCGGCACCGCGACGATGGTGACCGCCATCGCGTGCGGCGGCACGGTCGAGACCACCGACTCGGGCACCTCGCCGACCCCCACCACGACCAACTCGACGGCCCCGGTCTACGGCGCGCCCGTCGACGCGTCGCCACCCCCGAAGGACGCGTCGCCGCCCCCGAAGGACGCGTCGCCGCCCCCGAAGGACGCCGCGCCCGACTCGCCGATCGCCCCGGCGTACGGCGCCCCGCCCGACGCGGCGGTCCCGCCGTACGGCGCGCCCCCGCCGCGCGACGCCGGCCCCTGAGGCGGCCGAGCAGCCCGCTCAGCGGCGAGAGGCGATCTTCTCGCGCTCGATCGACGAGCGCTCCGCCTCGCTCACGGGCGTGGGGTAGTGCCCGTCGAAGCAGGCGAAGCAGTGCGGGCGGCCCGCGAAGAGCGCCCTGAACTCGGCCACGTCGGGGTAGACCACCGCGTCGGCGCCGATGGCCTTCCGCACCGCCTCGTGGTCGTGGGTCGCGGCGATGAGCTCCACGCGGCGCGCGATGTCGATGCCGTACACGCACGGGTGCCGGAGGGGAGGCGCGGCCGAGACCATGTACACCTCGCGGGCGCCGCTCTCGCGCACCGTGCGGACGATGTGGGTCGAGGTGGTGCCCCGGACGATCGAGTCGTCGACGATCGCCACCTTCCTGCCCGCGAGCACGTCGCCGATGGGGTTCAGCTTCTGCCGCACGAGGCGCTCGCGATCGATCTGCGAGGGGACGATGAAGCTGCGGCCGACGTGGTTGTTCTTCGTGAGCCCGCGCCGGTAGGGCACCCCGAGCTCCTCGGCGAGCCCGGAGGCGGCGAAATAGGCCGACGACGGCACGTCGATCACCACGTCCGGCGTGAGCCCCTGGGCTCGCACGGCGCGCGCGAGCAGCCGCCCCATGCGCACGCGCTCGCCCGCGACGAGGTGCCCGTCGAAGGTCGAGTCCTCGCGCGCGAAGTAGATGTGCTCGAAGCTGCAGAAGGCGGGCGCGACCCCGCGCTCGACGTGGAAATGCACCGCGCCGTCGGCGTCGACGTAGGCGGTCTCGCCCGGCGCCAGATCGCGCACGAGCTCGAAGCCGAGGTAGTCGAACACCGTCGACTCCGACGCGAACGCGTGCTCCACGCCCGCGGGGGTCTGGCGGCGGCCGTAGACGAGCGGGCGAATGCCGTGCGCGTCGCGGAAGGCGAGCAGGCCCTTGTGCGCCAGGAGGGTGATCGTGGAGTACGCGCCGTCGACCTTCGCGCGGAGGGCGCGCACCGCGTCGAAGACCCCCGCCGGCGTGAGCTCCTTGAAGCCCACGCGCTCGAGCTCGTGGGCGAGCGTATAGATCAGCAGCTCGAGGTCGGTCGTGGTCTCGATGACCCGCTCACGATCGCGCAGGAGCTCCGAGCGCAGCGCCTCGAAGTTCGTCACGTTCCCGTTGTGGACCATCGCGAGCCCGAACGGGTACGACATGGTGAAGGGCTGCGCGTCGAGCACTTCGGTGCTGCCTTGCGTCGCGTAGCGCGTGTGACCGAGGCCTACGTCCCCGCGGAGATCGGCGATGTCCTTCGCCTCGCGGAACACCTCCGCGACCAGCCCGCGCCCCTTTCGCAGCCGAAAGCGGCCGTCGAAGGTGACGACGCCGGCCGCGTCCTGGCCGCGGTGCTGCACCGCCGTCAGCGCGTAGACGATGCGCTCCGCCACCGGCGCGCGCCCGTAGATTCCCACGATCCCGCACATGGCCTACCTCGCCGCGCTGTCCGCGCCGAGCTCGCCGAGCAGGAGGTCGCGGAGGGTTTCACTGTAGAATGCATGTTCCACTTGCAGACCTCGCCGCTCGATCTCCGCGAGGGTGTCGGCGCCGCGCAGGTCGACCGCGCGCCGCGCGAGCACCCGGCCCGTGTCGAGCCCGGCGTCGACGAGGTGGACCGTGATCCAGGTCTCGTCGAGCCGCGCGGCGTGCGCGAAGGCGTAGCCGCCGAGCCCCTGGTGGACGCGGGTGTCGGCGGGGTGGATGTTGACGATGCGCCCCGCGTACCGCGCGACGAACGCCGCCGAGAGGATGCGCATGAAGCCCGCGAGCACGAGCAGGTCGAGCGGCCCCTCGCGCTCGTGGGCGGCGAGCGCGTCGGCGAGGGCGGCGTCCCACGCCTCGCGCGTGCGCCCGAGCACAGGGAGCGCGACGGTTGGCAGCCCACGCTCGCGCGCGAACGCGAGGCCGCCGCAGTCGGGCTTGTCGCTCGCCACGACGGCGATCCGCGCGACGCCCGCGAGGGCCCCGCCAGGGAGGGTGGCCGCGTGGAGGGCGCGCAGGTTGGAGCCGCGGCCCGAGACCAGCACGCCGAGCGCCTTCACGGCGACCCCTCGCTCTCCGCCCGGGCTCGCCATCGACCTCGGTTCGCCCTCTGCGGGCTCACGTTCGGGTTCACGAGCCCACCCCGATGTCGGTCCGGTGCACGAGGCCCGGCTCGGCGAGCGCGCGCACGCGCGCGTACGCGGCGTCACGCGCCGCCGCGAGGGAGGGCCCGACGCCCACCACGGTGAGCGCCCGGCCTCGGGTGAACGAGAGCGCGCCCGGGTCGTCGCGTCGCGCGCCCGCGACGCACGCGT
>CAZHGG010000647.1:0-4284 GCA_964531755.1 uncultured Polyangiaceae bacterium | reverse complement strand
CGGCCGCGTGGTCGTGCTCTCGCGGCCCGTCGCGGGCGACGCCGAGGCCTCCGCCGCGCGCGCCGCCGTCGAGGGCCTCGCCCGCCGCCTCGCCGAGGAGCTCGGCGGGCGCGGTATCACCGCGAACCTCCTGCGCGTGGCCGAGGGCGCGGAGGATCGCGCGGCCCCGGTGCTGCGGTTTCTGCTGTCGAGGCGCTCGTCGTTCGTCACGGGCCAGCCGCTCGTCGTGTCGGCGACGGCCCGCGCCCTCCCGGAGCCTCCGCGCGTGCGCCCGCTCGAGGGGAAGGTGGCGCTCGTCACCGGCGCGGCCCGCGGCATCGGCGCGGCCACGGCGCGAGCCCTCGCGCGCGAGGGCGCACATGTACTCTGCATGGATCGACCCGACGAGGCGACCGACGTCTCCCAGCTCGCCCGCGCCCTCGGGGGCACGCCGGTCCTCGCCGACGTGACCGCCCCCGAGGCGGACGCGCTCCTCACCGCGGCGGCGAGGGCCCGCGGTGGCCTGGACGTGCTCGTGCACAACGCGGGCGTGACCCGCGACAAGACCCTCGCGCGCATGAAGCCCGAGCAGTGGGACCTCGTGCTCGCGGTGAACCTCGCGGCGATCGTGCGCCTCACGCGGGCCACAGAGCCGCTCCTGCGCGACGACGGGCGGATCCTGGCGCTCTCGTCGGTCGCCGGCCTCGCCGGCAACATGGGCCAGACCGCCTACGCGGCCACGAAGGCCGGGGTGGTGGGCTTCGTGCGCGCCGAGGCCGCGCGCCTCGCGCCGCGAGGGATCACCGCGAACGCCGTCGCGCCAGGCTTCATCGAGACGCGCATGACCGCCGTGGTGCCGCTGGCCATCCGCGAGGGCGCGCGCCGCCTCTCCGCGCTGGGCCAGGGGGGCCTCCCGGAGGACGTGGCCGAGGCCCTGGCCTTCCTCGCCACGCCTGGGGCGCAGGGGCTCACCGGGCAGGCGCTGCGCGTGTGCGGCGGCGCCCTCATCGGCGCCTGAGCGACGAACCACCGAGACGAGACGAGACGCGAAGAGGAGAGCAGCATGAGCCGAGCCGAGACCACACCTCACGCGCGGGGCCGCGCCGTCATCATCCGAGGGGCGCGCACGCCGTTCGTGCGGGCCTTCGGCGACCTCACGCGGGTCGACACGATCGCGCTGGGCGCGACCGCCGTGCGAGGGGTGCTCGAGAAGGTCGGCCTCTCCTACAAAGTGGTCGACGGCATCGTGTGGGGCGGGGTCATCTTGCCCAGCGCGTCGCCGAACGTCGCCCGGGAGATCGCCCTCGACGTGGGGCTCGGCGCGGCGTGCGAGGGCATGACCGTGACCCGCGCGTGCGCGTCGGGGCTCCAGGCGATCACCCTCGCCGCCGCCGCCATCGAGCGGGGCGAGGCCGACGTGCTCATCGCCGGCGGGAGCGACTCGACGAGCAACGCGGAGATCAAGCTGCCCCAGCGCGTGGTGCACGCGCTCGCGCCGCTCGCCCTCGGCAAGCCCACGCCCGCCGACGTGCTCGGCGCGCTCGCGCAGCTCGCCCCCTTCACCGACGTGCTCCCCAAGGCGCCGAAGATCGCCGAGCGCACGACCGGCGAGGTGATGGGCGAGAGCGCCGAGCGCATGGCGCGCCGCAACGAGATCTCGCGAGAGGCCCAGGACGCCTTCGCGCTCACGAGCCACAAGCGCGCCGCCCAGGCCATCGCCGACGGGCTCTTCGACGACGAGGTCGTGCCCGTGCGCCTCCCCGACGGCCGCGAGATCCGCGTCGACGGCCTCGTCCGCGCGGACACCACCCTCGAGAAGCTCGCGAAGCTGCGCCCGGTGTTCGCGAAGGACGGCACGCTCACGGCCGGCAACTCGAGCGCCCTCACCGACGGCGCCGGCGCCGTCTTGCTCATGAGCGAGCAGAAGGCGCGCGCCCTCGGGCTCACCCCGCGCGCCTCGTTCCGGTCGTGGTCGTACGTGGGGGTGGACCCGCGTGACCAGCTGCTCATCGGTCCCGCCATCGCGGTCCCGCGCGCCCTCGAGCGCGCCGGGCTCGCCCTCGCCGACGTGGACCTCGTCGATCTCCACGAGGCCTTCGCGGCGCAGGTGCTCAGCGTCACCAAGGCGCTGGGGAGCGCGGCGTTCGCGCGGGCGCGCCTCGGGCGCGAGGAGGCCGTGGGGGAGATCGACCCCGCGCGCTTGAACGTGTACGGCGGCTCGCTCGCGCTCGGCCACCCGTTCGGGGCCACGGGCGCGCGCATGGTCACGACCATGGCGAACGCGCTCGCGCGCACAGGCAAGCGCACGGCGGTGCTCGGCATCTGCGCCGCCGGCGGGCTCGGGGCGGCCGCGGTCCTCGAGCGCTGCGAGTGAGCCACACTCATGCAGACTGCAGGGGTGTAGAATGCAGCGTGTCTAGGCTCGCTTGACGACGAAGGGGCCGAAGCCCTGCGCTACGGGCATGAGCTCGATCACGTTCAGGTTCACGTGGGCCGGGCGCGTGAGCGCGAAGTGCACCACGTCGGCGATGTCGTCCGCGGAGAGCGGCGTCATCCCCTCGTACACCTTGCGGGCGCGCGCGGCGTCGCCCTCGAAGCGCACGACGGAGAACTCGGTCTCGACCATGCCAGGCTCCACGCACGTGACCCGCACGCCGGTGCCGGCGAGGTCGGCCTTCATCCCCTGCGAGAACTGGTGAACGAACGCCTTCGTGGCCCCATAGACATGGCCGGCGGGGTAGGGGTACGTCCCGGCGACCGACCCGATGTGCACGACGTGCCCGCGGCCGCGCGCGACCATCCCGGGCAGGAGCGCGCGCGTCGCGTAGACCAGGCCCTTGCAGTTGGTGTCGATCATCGCCTCGCAGTCGTCGACCGAGGCGCCGGCGATGGGGTCGAGGCCGAGGGCCAGGCCCGCCGCGTTGATGAGGATGTCGACCTCGGCGAACGCGGGCGGGAGCGCCCCCAGCGCGCCCTCGAGCGCGCCGCGCGCGCGCACGTCGAGCGCCTCGACGTGGGAGCTCCCGCCGAGCTCCGCCGCGAGGGCCTCGAGGCGCTCGCGCCGCCGGCCCACGAGCACGAGGCGCGCGCCCTCGTCGTGGAGCCGGAGCGCGCACGCGAGGCCGATGCCGGAGGTCGCGCCCGTGATCACCGCGGTCTTGCCTTCGAGTCGCTTCACGTTCTCTCACCTTCGGGGCGCGCCGGGCGCCGCGCGAGGACCGTGATAGCGGAAAGCGGCGCCGCTCGCGCGGGGAGCTGCGTCGGGCGGGGTCGCGCTACACTCTGGGCGTGCGCGCGCTCTTCGGACTTGGAGCTCTCGTCGCCGGCTGCACCCACACGGCGCTGCCGGAGGCCGAGACGCACCTCGCCGTCCCGACGCGGTGGGTGGCGATCTCGGTCGCCACGCCGGAGGTGGACACCGCGCGCGGGAGGGCCGCCTGCGAGGCGGCGTGCGCCGAGGTCGCGCGCCCCGGAGAGCGGGCCTCGTGCGTCTCGGGGACCATCGCCGACCTCCCCGCGTACTTGGGCCCGCGCGTGCTCCTGTGCAGGCTCGAGCGGTCCGCCCGATGACGCGGCCGGCGGCGCTCGGCGTGCGCGCGCTCGAGGCGCGCCTCAGACAGGCGCGGCGGGTCGCGCTCGGCCTCACCGCGCTCGGCGCCGGGGTAGGTGTAGGATGCACGCACACGACCGAGGGCGCCGTCGACTACCCCGTCATGGTGGCGGCCTCGGCGGACGTGGCGGGCCTCCGCGCGGACGCGCGCGGCGAGATCGAGCCGGCCTCGTGCGCGCGCGCGCTGGGCGGCCGGATCACCCCCGACCGCATTCTGTGGTGCGGGCGCGTCGAGGTCCCCCACCCGGAGACCATGCCGCTGCTCGAGCTCGCGTGCACCGAGTGGCGCGCCGACAGCCGCGAGCAGCACGCGAAGAAGATCCTCGTGAGCGCCGCGCGTGTCGCGGAGCTCGGGCTCGCGTCGGACCCCTCGACCCCGAACGCCTCGGCCGCGTGCCACCTCGCCTGCTACGGCACGCCCGAGGACCCCAACGGCCCGTGGCGGGCGCGCTGCACGCTGGGCCAGGCGCTCGCCGCGGACCGCTTCCTCATGGTCCGCCTGCGAACGACGAGCTCGAGCACTTGGCCGACGATCGAGTGGAACCCGTTCGTCACCACCCGTCAGGGGCGCCGCCCGCGGGGCCCCCGCGTCGGCTCGGCGGCGTGTGAGGCGATGTGTGGCATGCCGCGCCGCCCGCCGCCTCTGGGGCGTCGCTTCGCGGCCGCGGCCGCGCTCGAGCGCGCGAGCGTCGTCG
>CAZHGG010000646.1:0-4289 GCA_964531755.1 uncultured Polyangiaceae bacterium | reverse complement strand
CGAGCGCTTCCGCCCGGTGCTCACGACCGCGCTCGTGGCGGCGGTCGGCTTCCTGCCGATGGCGCTCGCTTCGGGCGCCGGCTCCGAGGTGCAGCGCCCGCTCGCCACCGTGGTCATCGGCGGGCTCGTCACCGCGACGCTGCTCACGCTCGGGGTGCTGCCGTCCGTGTACGCGCGCGTCGGCCGCGCTCGGAGCGTACCCTTCGACGCCGGGTGAGGGTACCCTGAGGCCATGCCTCCCGTGCTCCGCGCGCCCGCGGCCACCGTGCCTCTCGAGCGTCGGCGCAGGCCGCACCGTGGACGCCTCCGCGCGCTCTCCGTGTCCCTCGCGCTCGGCCTCGCGTGGGCGCCCGCGGTCACGCCGCTCGGGTGCGGCAGCGACACCTCGCCGCCGCAGCCCTCCGTCGCGACGCTCCCGCGCGGCGACTACGCGCTCCGCGTGACCGACGGCACCATCGTCCTCCTCGCCGGCGTCGAGGAGCGCCTCACCCTGCCTCGCGAGGCGCTCGAGCTCGGGCTCGTCGCCGAGGTGAGCGACTCGGCGTCGTACGACCCGTATTGGCTCGAGTACGGCGGCACCGCGTCGGCCCCCGCGCCCGAGCCGCCGGCCGAGCTCACGTGGGAGCGGCCCACGGCGTGCCGGCCCGAGCCCGGCGCGGCGAGCGGCGCCCTCGAGCTCACGTGCGACTACGCGCACGCCACCGCCCGGCTCTCGCTGCGCGCCGAGGCCGACGGCCGCTTCTCCCTCACCCTCACGCCGGTCGAGCGGACCGAGCCGGGCGCCCCGCACGTCGTCTACGTGCGCGTGGGCCTCCGCGCCGGCCCGCGCGAGGGCTACTACGGGCTCGGCGAGTGGCCCGACGCGGTCGAGCACCGCGGCAAGCTGCGGCCCATGCAGATCGAGCTCGACGGCGAGCTCGAGAGCCAGAACAACGAGGCGCACGTGCCGGTGCCGCTGCTCATCGGCACGTCGGGGTGGGGCGCGTTCGTCGAGAGCAAGCGCGTGGGCCTCTTCGACGTGGCGCGCAAGCGCCCCGACGGCGTCGAGATCACCTACGCCGTGTCGAACACCAAGGGCGCGGCAGATGCGTGGAAGATGCACCTGTTCGCCGCGAAGGAGGCGCTCGACGTCACGAAGCTCTACTACGACGTCACGGGCTACCCCCGCGTCCCGGCCCCGTGGGGCTTCGGGCCCGTCATGTGGCGCAACGAGAGCCGCGATCAGGCCGAGGTGGAGGCCGACATCGCGAAGCTCCGCGAGCTTGATCTGCCCGCCACTGGGCTCTGGATCGACCGCCCCTACGCCACCGCCGTCAACACGTTCGACTTCGACCCGGCGCGCTACACCGACGCGCCCCGCATGATGCGCGCCGCGCACGACGCGGGGCTCCGCGTGGCGCTGTGGCACACCCCCTACCTCGAGGCGAAGGCCGGCCCGCTGCGCGAAGAGGCCGAGCGCAAGGGCTACTTCGTGCCGACGCCGGGCATCCCGCTGAACTCGTGGAGCGTGCCCATCGACCTCACGAACCCGGCGGCGGTCGCGTTCTGGCAGGCGAACATTCGCCGGTACACCGACCTCGGCGTCGAGGGCTTCAAGCTCGATTTCGCCGAGGACGTGGTGCCCAGCCTGCGGGATCGCCGCCTCGTGTGGGGCTTCGCCGACGGCCGCGACGACCGCACGATGCACCACGACTACACGCTGCTCTACCACCGCACCTACCAGGAGCTGTTGCCGCAGGAGGAGGGCTCTTTCCTCATTTGCCGCGCGGGCCGGTACGGCGATCAGCGCAACGTCTCGGTCATCTGGCCGGGCGACATGGACGCCTCGTTCACGAAGCACCGCGAGCGCTTCGTCCCGCGCGGCGGGGAAAAAGAGGTCACGGGCGTCGGCGGGCTGCCGGCGACGGTGATCGAGGGCGTCGGGCTCGGCCCCTCGGGCTTCCCGTTCTTCGGCTCCGACACCGGCGGCTACCGCCACGGCCCGCCGGACAAGGAGCTCTACGTCCGCTGGTTCGAGCAGACCGCCCTCTCCAGCGTGATGCAGGTGGGCGACTCGAGCTCGCAGATGCCCTGGGAGTTTCTGCCCTCGAACGGGCGCGATCAGGCCACGCTCGATCTCTACCGGGTGTACGCGCGGCTGCACCTGCGCCTCTTCCCGTACCTCTACACGCACGCGCGCGCGATCGCGCAGCACGGCCGACCGCTCATGCGACCGCTGGGCCTCGCGTACCCGCGCCTCGGCGCCCACCCGAACGACGTGTACCTGCTCGGCGACGCCCTGCTCGTCGCGCCCGTCGTGGAGCGCGGCCAGACCGAGCGCGCCGTGCTGTTCCCCGAGGGCGAGTGGGCGGACTGGTGGGACGGCTCGGTCCGCGCGGGCACCGGCGCGCCCCAGGGGGTCCCCGCGCCGCTCGAGCGCGCCCCGCTCTTCCTCCGCAGCGGCGGCATCGTGCCCATGCTGCGCCCCACCATCGACACGCTCTCGCCGGTCGCCGATCCCGCGCGCGTCGACTCGCTCGCGACCGCGAAGGGCTCGCTCTGGATCCGCGCGTTCCCGGGGCGCGCGCCCTCGCGCTTCGACGTCTTCGGTGGCGGCGTGGTGACGATCACGCCCACGGACGACGGGCTCGTGGCCTCGGCCGAGGGGTGGAGCCCGTCGCCCAACGTGTTCGAGCTCTACGGCCTCGCCTCGGTCTCGCGGGTGGAGCAGGGGGGCGCGCCGCTGCCGAAGCTCGAGCCCGGCGCGCTCGACGCCGCGAGCGCGGGCTTCGCGTGGGTCGGCAAGGTGCTCGTGATCAAGGCGCCGCCGGGCGCCGTCCGCGTGCTCAAGTAGCCCCCGAGAATACATCCTATGTAAATGTCTGCTTCCTAGGTGGCGCGCCGCGCGGAGAAGCGCTAGTGCACGCGCGCCGAGGCGGCGTCACCCGACGCGCCGTCGGCGCGGTCCGCGGCACGTTGCCCCCGCGGCCACGAGGAGCCATGACCCTGCGCCGAGTCTTCGCGTTCACCCTGCTCTGCTCGCTCACCTCGCTGACGTCCGCGCTGTCCGGCGCCTGCGGCTCCGAGCCCGACGCCGTGGACGACGGCGGGTCGACCACGCCCACTCCCACGCCGGACGCGACCCCGGCGAAGGACGCGGCCACCGCGAAGGACGCGGCCACCGACGGCGCCCCGGTCGACGCGGCGAAGCCCGACACCAGCGTCGCGGACGCGGCCGACGGCGCCGCCCCGTGGCCCGACTGCCTCACGCGCCCGGCGTCCGCGCCGATCACGGCGATCGACGCGGTGTGGACGGCGAACGCCTCCGCGCCCGCGCAGGTGTGGCTCGCCGGCGTGCACGTCACGGCGGTCTCGCGCGGGGGCTGCGCCGCCGGACAGGCCTGCCAGATCTACGTGCAGGAGGGCACGTCGTACACTTCGCTCACCGACGGCGCGCACAAGGCGATCAAGGTGTTCGCGAGCAGCGCGGTCGCGAGCGGCTTCGCCGGCATCGCGGTGGGCGATCGCGTCGACGTGCTCGGCTGGGGCTGGCGCTACAACCTCGGCGGCCAGAGCGAGATCCTGCTGCAGGTCGCGCCCACGCTGCCCGGCTGCATGCGCAAGATCGGCACCGCCGCCGTCGCGCCCATCGCGAAGGTGCCCCTCTCCGCGCTGACGCGCGCGAGCTACGAGGTGTACGGGCCGCTGCTCGTGCAGGTGCCGGCGATCTCGGGGAAGCCCACGGGCGCCGCCACCGAGACCTTCGGCCTCTACCCTACCGGCTTCGACGGCAGCTTCCCCGACGCGGGGACCGACATCGTGAGCCTGAGCCCGTTCTTCCTTCCCGGGGCGACGTTCACGAACCCGCCGGTGGTGCCGGGCAGCGTGAACGCGTTCACCGCGGTGACGGGCGTCTTCGGCACGTTCACGCCGTTCGTCGAGGCGGGCGCCGCCACGACGTACCTCGAGCTCTACGCGCGCACCGCGGCGGACATCGGCAAGTAGGCGCACGAAGCCTCCGCGGCGCCTCACCCCCTCCGCCGCGCGTCCTCGGCCATGGCCACGAGGCCCTCGTAGCTGCGCTCGACCGGCGCGAGGTCGAGCCCGGCGACGAACGACATGAACGCGAAATAGGGCAACAGAGTGTCCCACTCGCGGAGCCATTTCGGCACGTGCTTCGGCCGCACGACGAGCCCCATGCGGTCGAGGAGCACGAGGGCGAGCACGTCGTCGAGATCGATGCGCCCGGCCATCACGAGCTCGCACTCGTCGCGGAAGCCGCCCCGCACGAACACCGACAGGAACGCGTA
>CAZHGG010000645.1:0-4294 GCA_964531755.1 uncultured Polyangiaceae bacterium | reverse complement strand
GGCGGTGCACGCGCGCGCTCCGCATGCGGCGCGCCGCGACGTCGAGGCCCTCGTCGGCGCGGGCCGTGACCGCGGGACGGCGCATGAAGTCGCCCGCCCGCCGGAGCTCATCCGGGCTCGGCGCGCGGAGCGACTCGCGCAGCAGGTCGGTCGTGGACACGACGCCCACGAGCCGCTCGGCGGCCACGATGGGGACCGCCGAGCAGCCGCGCGCCTCGAGCAGCGCGAGCAGCTCCGCGGCGGTGGCGTCGGGCGAGCCGCAGGTGGCCGGAGAGCTCATCCGAGCGCGAACCTCGATCATCCCGCCAGCGTACCCCGAGAGGAGCGACGCGTCAGCCGCGCCAGCGCCGCGCGGCGCGTCGCACGAGCGTCTCCGCGCGCGTCGAGCCCGACGAGGCCCTTCCTCCGTGATATCGTGGACCTCTATGCTTCCCCGCAGCCCCCGAGCCCGTCTCTCCAGTGTCCTTGTGGCGGTAGGCGCCGTCGCGTGCGCCCTCGCGTCGCTCGGCGACGCCCGCGCAGCGTGGCCGCCCGCGCGCGGGGCCGACATGCGCGACAAGGCCAACTGGCCGAACGACTACGATGGGCGCTGGAACTACGCCTCGTTCCTGCCGGAGCAGCAGCCCGGCACGCCGCCGTACCTCGAGGCGGACAAGAAGCTCGGGGCCTCGGGCATGAGCATCGACCGCGCGTGGACGTACACGATCGGCAAGCCCTCGGTGAAGATCGCCGTGCTCGACTCCGGCATCCACTGGGAGCACGCCGACCTCGTGAACAAGGTCGCGCTGAACCGCGGCGAGCTCAAGGGCGACAAGCGCCCCAAGACCGACGCGGGCGCCGAGTGCGGGGGCGCCGGCGACCTCGCGGGCTACGACTGCAACGGCGACGGCCAGTTCACGATGGCCGACTACGCGAAGGACCCGCGCTTCGCCGGCGAGGTCACCGGCGAGACGTGCTTCAGCGACGGCGACCGCACCGTCACGAAGCCGAACCGCCCCCGCGGCGACTTCAACCGCAACTGCATCCTCGACCCGGGCGATCTCCTGCAGATCTTCTCCGACGGCGTCGACGACGACGCGAACGGCTACAAGGACGACATCGCGGGGTGGGACTTCTTCAAGGACGACAACGATCCCTACGACGACACCCGCTACGGCCACGGCACCGGCGAGGCGCGCGACTCGTCCGGCGAGGGCAACAACGGCATCGGCGACATCGGCGTGTGCCCCGGCTGCACCTTCGTCCCGATGCGGGTCGGCGACAGCTTCATCACCGACGTGAACGACTTCGGCCAGGCGGCCGCGTACGCGACCGACCTCGGCTGCAAGGTCATCCAAGAGGCGCTCGGCACCATCAACCAGACCGCCTTCTCGAAGGCGGCGATCGACTACGCGTATTCGAAGGGCGTCATCGTCGTGGCCAGCATGGCCGACGAGAACTCGCGCCACCACAACATGCCGGGCGCGGCCAACCACACGCTCACGGTCCACACCGTGCGCTACACGGGCTCGAACCCGAACGCGTCGTCCACGTTCCTCGGCTACGACGCGTGCTCGAACTACGGCGGCCAGCTCTCGATGAGCATCAGCGGCACGCGGTGCTCGAGCGAGGCCACGGGGCGCGCCTCGGGCATCGCGGGCCTGCTCTTCTCGATGGCCGCCGAGAAGAACCTCGACCTCACGGCCGAGGAGGCCATCCAGATCTTCAAGATGAGCGCCGACGACATCGACGTGGCCGAGTCGCGCAGCACCGACGAGGAGGTCTCCGGCAAGCTCTATTACTCGAAGGCGGGCTGGGACCAGCGCTTCGGCTACGGGCGCGCGAACGCGTACACGATGGTCAAGGCGATTGACGAAGGGCGCATCCCGCCCGAGGTCGACATCACCTCGCCCGAGTGGTTCACGCCCATCGTCGCCGGCCGCGGGCCCGCGCAGATCTCCATCCAGGGCCGCGTCTCGGCGCGGCGCGCGCTCTCGTACGACTACCGGGTCGAGTGGGCGCCGGGCATCGAGCCCGACGACGCCCAGTTCAAGCCCCTCCAGACCGAGAAGACCAACATCCCCGGCGCGACCGTGTCCGGCGGCAGCCCCGAGGCCCCGCTCGGCGCCTTCGACCCCGCCCAGATCGACACCTCGCACCCGCGCGACGCCGACTCGAAGCTCGGCGAGAACGACCGCACCATCACCCTCCGCGTGCGCGCGATCGCGCACTACGCGGGCTTCGACGTGCCGGGCGAGGCGCGGCGCACCGTCGCCGTCACGAACGAGAAAAACGGCGGCGACAAGGACCTTCTCCCGGGCTTCCCGATGTACCTGGGCACGTCGCTCGAGGGCAGCCCCAAGCTCGCCGACATCGACGGCGACGGCGTGCGCGACATCGTCGCGCCCGCCTCGGACGGCCAGCTCCACGTGTTCACGATGCGCTCGGGCTCGCCCGTCGAGGTGAAGGGCTTCCCATACCGCACGCGCGTGATCGACGGCCTCAGCTCCGACGTGGCCGATCCGGCCGTGCCGAGCTACCTCGCGGCGCCCGCGTACAGCCAGAAGGGCTCGGGGCTCGCGGCGGGCGAGGTGCGCGAGGCGCTGCTCTCCGCGCCCGCCGTGGTCGACCTCGACGGCGACGGCAAGCGCGAGATCATCTTCGGCTCGTACGGCGGCACGCTCTACGTCATCGACTCGCAGGGCAAAGATCTGCCCGGCTGGCCCAAGCGCATGCCGCTCGTGCCGTCGTGCCCGCTCGACCCCACGAAGCCGGCGGCCACGCCGTGCATGGACGTGCGGGCGGGCC
Source organism: uncultured Polyangiaceae bacterium (assembly GCA_964531755.1). Classification (GTDB taxonomy): domain Bacteria; phylum Myxococcota_A; class Polyangia; order Polyangiales; family Polyangiaceae; genus JAAFHV01. Next base: position 1,507 of record CAZHGG010000645.1, on the reverse strand, counting down.
TCGCGCGGGGCCTCTACGGCGCGCCCGTCATCGTCGACATGAACAAAGACGGCAAGCCGGAGATCGTCGCGGCGTCGTTCGACGGCAAGATCTACGTCTTCAAGGTCGACGGCACGTCGCTCGACGGCTTCCCCGTCGACGTGCACCACCCGCAGGTCACGAAGCGGAGCCGCGTCTTCACCACGCCCGCGGTGTCCGACGTCAACGGCGACGGCATCCCCGAGATCTTTACCGGCTCGAACGAGCAGGTGGGCGGCGGCGGGAACGCCGGCCCGCTGTTCGCCATCAACGGCCTCGGCAACAAGGCGCCGGGCGGCCCGTACCTGCAGAACTGGCCCGCGGTCATGACCTCGTTCGCGATCTTCCCGCTCGTGGCCGAGGGCGTGACCAGCTCGCCCGCCACCGCGGACTTCGACGGCGACGGCCGCGAGGACGCGCTCTTCCAGGGCAACGGCGCGGCGCCGCTGCTGCTCCCGGCCGATCCGGGCGCGCAGAACGCCTTCGGCGAGCCGCCCAACCGCCTGCCCCGCTTCAAGGAGGAGGACGGCACCGAGCGCCGCGGGCTCGAGCCCACCGCGGTCTTCGGCGAGCTCAGCAAGGCCTACCGCCCCGACACCATGTTCCCGCTCTTCAGCCAGCCGGCGGTGGGCGACGTCGACCAAGACGGGACCCCCGACGTGGTCGCGTCCGGCGCCTCGCTGAGCCTCGCCGGCTCGCTCACGGGCGGCAGCTCGGCCCCCAAGAACGCGCAGCACCTGCTCGCGGCGTGGAGCGGCAAGACCGGCAAGATGCTGCCCGGCATGCCCTTCGTCATCGAGGACTTCAGCTTCCTCACGAACCACGCGGTGGCCGATCTCACCGGCGACGACTACCCGGAGATCATCACCGGCACCGGCGTGTACATGCTGCACGCGGTGGACGGCTGCGGCCGCGAGGCCGCGGGCTGGCCGAAGTTCACCGGCGGCTGGATCGCGGCGGCGCCGGCCGTGGGCGACATCACGGGCGATCACTCCCTCGACGTCGTCGTCGGCACGCGCAACGGCTACCTCTTCGCGTGGAAGACCGCGGGGAAGGACGACGGCGTCATCCAGTGGGAGTCGTTCCACCACGACAACGCGAACACCGGCAGCGCCTCCACGAAGCTCGATCAGGGCGTCCTCAAGCGCGCCGCCAAGCCCCTCGACGCGGCCGCGTGCCTCGTGCCCTCCGCCCCTCCGCAGGCGGAGGACACGCTCGGCGGCGGCGGCTGCACCTGCAGCACCACGTCCGACAGCGTGGGCGCGCGCAGCCTCGCGCTGCTCCCGTTCGTCGCGGGCCTCGCCGCCGCCTTCGCCCGTCGCCGCCGCGCGCCGCGCTGACGCGTCTCTTTTTGGGGCTCGGCCACGGCGAGCCCCTTTACAAGACGCACGACTTCGACGACATTGTCGCCGCCCATTGCCGGGGTAGCTCAGATGGTTAGAGCGGGCGTTTCATACGCGCTAGGTCGGGGGTTCGACTCCCTCCTCCG